>CAZEQN010000011.1:0-22212 GCA_964514335.1 uncultured Anaerolineaceae bacterium | reverse complement strand
CCCCCGCCCCCGACGAACCTCCCGGAGGGTATTTCCGAACCCTGGCCAGAGGTGACGTATAAGCGGATGCCTGTGCCCTGTAAGCACTCTGAGTGAATAAACGCGCCGCCGGGTTGGATAAAGATCAATTGAATCAGGGTTTTGGCGCTAACCTGCAAACCAGCCTGAAAGGCTGGCAGACCAGCGTTACAGGCTAGCGAATAAACCAACGCAAGATTTTCGCGGCAGTCTGTGTTAAAAGCCTTTTCCCCTAAAACATTTCCGTACTTGCTTGAGCCGGGCAGCTAGAGATCCAGCTGGCTTTCGGGATCCAATTGACGCACGTTCTGCATAAACCGGTCCTGCGCGGAGAGGCTTTTGGGTTGGCGGCGAGCGTTGGCGCTACTCTCTTTACGAAGTCGGTCTTCTGCTCGCCCCGAACGCGAGTAGCTGCCATCCGTTTTCATGGTGTAGGCGCTGACCGTGTCACTTAGATACACTTCCAAAATCTCATCGCGGATCTTCTTGGCAATTTGAGGGTCAAGAATCGGAAAAAGGACTTCCACGCGATCGTTGAGGTTACGCGGCATCAGGTCGGCACTGCCGAGAAAAATTTCGGGGTTCTTGTTGTTGTGGAAATAGTAAATACGGCTGTGCTCCAGAAAACGACCGACAACGCTAATTACACGGATGTTTTCACTCAGACCGGGGACAGCGGGGCGCAAGGAACAGATACTTCGCACCAACAGGTCAATCTTTACGCCAGACTGGGAGGCTTCATACAACTGGCGAATGATCGGTTTGTCGACCAGGGCATTGACTTTGAAAATGATATGGCCATTGCGATGCTTCTTGTGCAGCTGGATTTCGCGCTCAATTCGCTCAGTGAGTTGTTCGCGCAGGTTAATCGGCGCGACCAATAGTTGACGGTAGTGGCTTTGAGCTGAATAACCAGTCAGGTAGTTGAACAAATCGGTGGCATCCGCGCCGATTTCAGGATTACACGTCAGGAGGCCAAAATCTTCATATTGTTTGGCGGTAACGTGGTTGTAGTTGCCGGTACCCAGATGCAAATACCGCCTGATAGCATCGCCTTCTTTGCGAACCACAAGGGTTACTTTGGAGTGTGTCTTCAGACCAAGCAGACCGTAGGTGACATGGACACCTTCGCGCTCCAGACTACGCGCCCATTCGATATTGCTTTCCTCGTCAAAACGGGCCTTGAGTTCGACCAATACGGCCACCTGTTTGCCATGGTCACGACGAGCCTCCAGCAGGGCGCGCACAATGGGGGAGTTGCGCCCCACGCGGTAAAGTGTTTGCTTGATGGTTAGCACGTCCGGGTCGCGCGCGGCCGAGCGAATAAAGCCGACCACCGGGGCAAAAGAATCATAGGGATGGTGGAGCAATATATCCTGTCGCTGAATGACGTTAAAAATAGATTCGTCTTTGCCTTTCAAGCGCAGAGTTTCCGGGATGCGTGGGATAAAGGGGGGCATCTTGAGGTCAAACCGTTCGATTCGCTGCAATTCCATCAGGTCATTAAGGCCAAGTGGGGCATCAAGGATGTAAATGGCGTTGGGATCCATGCGGAAGTTACGGGCCAGCAGGTCAAGCATATCTTTGGGCATGCTGGCATGAACAGCCAGTTGGACGACATCTCCGAAGCGGCGCCTGCGGAGGTTTTCTTCCATGCTTTCTAGCAGGTCAGAGGCTTCCAGTTCCTGGATGGCGAGATCTGCATTGCGGATAACGCGGAAGGGGTAGGCTTCAATGACCTTCATGCCGGGGAAAAGGGAGTCAAGGTTAGCCTGGATGACCTGTTCCAACCACACAAAATAATGGTTGTGAGGCACGGTGCCATCCCGCCGCACGGCGCCCGACGAGCGCTTAACAGGCACGAGGCGCGCCAGGGTGTTAGGCACTTTCACCCGCGCAAAGTGCAACTCGCCCTGTGGGTCGCGAATGCTGACAGCCAGATTGAGGCTAAGGTTGGAGATATGGGGAAACGGGTGGCTTGGGTCAAATGCAAGCGGCGTGAGAACGGGGAAGATGACTTCGCGAAAATAGGTATCCAATTGCTCGCGCTGTTGCGGCTTGAGGTCTTGATAATTAAGGAGATGAATTCCAGCCTGTTGCAAACTGGGCAGCAATTCGTTGTGGTAGGTTTCCCGGAGGGCTTTCATCAACCGCAAGGATTCCTTGCGAATTGCAGCTAATTGCTCGGCGGGGGTGCGGCCATCTATCGAAAGGGCGGTGACATTGGCGTTTTTCTGCATGGTCAGGCCGCCGACGCGTACCATAAAGAATTCGTCGAGGTTGTTATCTACAATGGCGAGGAACTTAACGCGCTCCAAAAGAGGGGCGCTGGCTGAGTGGGCTTCAGCAAAGACGCGCCACTGGAAGGCAAGGTTGCCAAGCTCCCGATTAATGTAATAGGTTGGATGGCTGATGTTTAGTTTGCGCGGCGGCATACGGTGGAACCCGAACCGCAAACCTAATTACTGGATTTCTTTTTGCTGCCCTTTTTGTCCTTCTTATCTTTCTTGTCTTTCTTATCCTTCTTGTCGTTCTTGTCGTTCTTGTCTTTCTTCTTCTTGTTATCTTTAGATTTCTTTTCTTTTTTCTTTTTATCGGGTTTGTCTTTTTTGCGGTCTTTCTTTTTCTCTGCCGAATCTTCCGATTTGGCTTTCTTCTTCTTTGGCTGTGTATCCTCCCCTTTGGAATCAGCTTCCGGCGCTTCGGAATCAGCTTTCGGGTTGGGGGGTGGCGTCGGTGTTTCTTCAGTTGGAGCCGAGGGGGATTCAAGGAATTGAATCATCAAGTTACTCCCTTAAGTCGTGGATACTGGACATGATATCACCGAGTCAGTCGGGCAAGATTCGGCCAGAGTTAACATTTGGTTAATCAGTTTGCTATTAGATCAACTTGTAGTGAGGCGCCAAATGCCTTTTCAAAGGACCGGAGGTGTTTCTCCACGCCCCACATTTCCAGTTGGGCGCTGGGGTTGCCGCGCACTTCCAGGCAGAGTGTATCTTTACGGGAAAGGGTGAAACGTGCGTGGCTGACGGTGTTGGCATGGCTGCGGTCAAGACTTTCAGCGATGCGGAGCAGAATGGACATCTGACGCACCGGGCGGCGATAGGAACGTTCCAGAAGGCGGAATTGAGGGACTTCCTTGGCAGGGAACTTGCCACGATGGAAGAAACAGAGCGAGGCCAGGGCCTGGATTTCTGCCTGGTCAAAACCCAGCAGGTCGGCATTGCGAACGAGATAGTAGCTGTGGGCCTGGTGATTGGTATACGCCAGAAAGATACCCACATCATGAAGGATGGCCGCGTAGGCCAGCAATTCTCTATCCGATTCGTTCATGGTGTGGAGACCGGCTTCGCCAGCGCTGTCAAACATCTGGAGAGCCAGGTCACGCACTTTTTCGGCGTGCGGCTCATCTATCCGCATGTGGCGGGCAAAAGTCAAGACACTGCGTTCGCGCACGGAAGTGCCGGGCTGTTCGAGAATATAGCCATTTCGGCGCAGGTAGTCGACCAAGAGGCCATCCTGCAAGCCCCGGTCCGAAACAATGAATTGATTTATCGCAGTCGCGTCAAGAAGTTCCTGTAGAATCAGCGCCCCGCCGATGATAATATCTGCACGCCGGGGGTTGATGCCGGGCAAGCGAGCGCGATCTGCCAGGGGCAGGCGGGCGAGTTGGGCAATCACGTCATCCAATTGCTCACGGGTTAATACATCCTCACGCAGCAGAGGGCGGCCATAGTTTTTCTGGGTGATGAGATTCCCGAGGGTTTCAATGGTACCGGAGCTGCCCACGAGAATTTCGTGGTTCAGGTCCTTGATTCTTTGAAGCGAACGGACGGCAGTGTTGCGGATGTGGGCGCGGGCGGCTTCAAGTCTTTTGGAAGAGACCGGGCCGATGTCTTCGAGTGGGAAGAATTCGGCTGAAACCCGAATCGCACCTAATTTTAGCGAATCAAGAGACTGGAAATTATGCTGGTCGCCAACGATGAGCTCGGTGCTGCCGCCGCCGATATCCACGAACAGGGCCGTGCGGTCGCCAAGGTTTACATTCTGGGAAACGCCCATATAGATGAGGCGGGCTTCTTCTGTGCCAGAGATAACATGTACCCGCAACCCAGCCTCCATGAAGAGCTGTCGCAGAAACTTGCGCTGGTTGCGGGCTTCGCGAGTGGCCGAGGTAGCAACGGCGATAATTTCATTGGCCTGGTTAGCACGAGCCATATCTGCAAAGCCTTTGCACACCAACGCGGCGCGCTGTGTGGCCTCCGGGCGGAGCAGGTTTTGTTCAAATTCTCCCTCGCCCAGGCGTACAACTTCTTTTTGTTTGGAGAGGGTAATTGCATGCCCGGAAGGGTCTATCTGCTTCAACAGAAACCGAATGGAGTTAGTGCCAATATCAATAAAAGCAACGATACGGGGTGTTTTATTCAGACGACCGCGACGACCAAGAATTGGCCAGTTTTCCATGAGGGTTTTCCTTAAGGGTAGCCCGGTTTCTGATTGGCAGTTTGAGGTGGGCGACGTAGCAGTAGGCAGAAGCAGGTCCTACCCACAATGGAACTGCTCGAGGTCTTCTAAAACCGGATTGTGGCCCACCAGCAACACAGCCGCATAGAGCGAGGGCAAAAGGCTGCAAACACCAGTAGGCCCGAGCCAAATAAGGTCTGGAAGGCGAATTCGTTTCTGGCAGGTGGAGTCAGCGCAAGTACGCGGCGCGGACCCGACTCCGCCGGGTGCGTTCGACTACAAAACAGTATACAACAACAGTCACAGGAACATGAATGATGACTAGGCGGCGATTCGATTTGCAGCCGCCATCCTCACCGGGCGACCTGGGCCTGGATATCTTCCTGAAAGAAAATCCGGCTCAGGCCTGACCGCGCCCCCCGCCCCCGACGAACCTCCCGGAGGGTATTTCCGCCACCCACACGGAGTCGACGCTTTAGCGGAGACACCCCGCACTCGGCTGAAGCCTCGACTCCGTATTCTCCCCCGCCCCCGGCATGTTACACTTTTGAGCGACATGCTCGAACTACCGCTGTTCCCTCTCAATACCGTACTCTTCCCCGGGATGCCGCTTAACCTGCACATCTTCGAGCCGCGCTACCAGCGCATGATTAACGCCTGCCTGCAAACCCGCAAACCCTTTGGCGTGGCGCTCATCCAGCAAGGCCAGGAGGCCGGCGCGGCGCTGGCCGACCCCTGCCGTATCGGCACCACCGCCCGCATCCTGCGGGTGGAACGCCTGCCGGACGGCCGCATGAACATCCTCACCGTGGGTGAGGAACGCTTCAACATCCTCTCGCTGGGCGAACACGCCGATGGCTACCTGCTGGGGGATGTGGAGTTCCTGCCCGCGCTGGACGATGACCCCTATGCCCTGCGCCCGGCGCTAACCGCCCTGCGCCCAAAAGTGGAACAATACCTGCGCCTGCTGACCCAGGCCGAGATCCTGCAATCCGAGGTCGGCAAGCTGCCGCTGGAGCCGATGGAACTGGCCTATATGGCGGCCTTTCTGGTGCAGAGTGAAGCGCATGAAAAACAGGCCCTGTTGGAATGCGAATCGGCGGGGGAGTTTATGGGCAAAGCGCTGTTGCTGTATCGCAAGGAAATCACGGTGCTGAACATGCTGCTGGCCGCCCCGCCACCCACCGAGGGCTTGCAGGGCCGGTTGAATTGATACCCCCTACTCGTCCTTCGCTTTCAAGCCCCCATATAAAAACCAGTAGGCCGGTTGCGGAAAGGCGGCCTGTAGCTCGCCCTCCCACACAAACGGCCCCGGCTCAAAGTGCGTCCGCAGCCTGCTGTCGGCGGCCGCCAGCAGGCTGGCCTCGGGGGGCAGGTCGGTGCCCAGAGCGGCTTCCAGCAAGCCCAGCAGGGCGCGCAGGCGCACCTCGGTGGCGTAAAACGGAGCCTGGGTCTGGGGTTTCTCCTGCACTTCATTGACGTAGTGCAGCCACTGGCGCAAACGCGAGGAGAATTCGCGCCCCAACTTGGACTTCCAATGGCTGCGCCATTGGGCAATCAGCCCATCCAGCCCGGCTTCCACCTCGGCCCGGCCGGCGGCGTTTTCATGCGGGCGGGCCGCCAGCCGCGCCCGGTAATAGAGCAGGTTGGCGGGCGTGAGTTTGGGGTAGGGCGGCTCGCCGACCTCGCTGCTGGCATTCACCGGCCAGAACAATTCATCCGAAAGCAGGTAAGCCTGCAACTCGGCCAGGCCGGCCTGCAGGTAGCGTAAGTCGTGGCTTGTCATGCCCTCATTGTACAACGGATACCCGCCCCGGCCCGATTCTCACGCTACAATGGGGCGACGACATTAAGGAGGCCGCCATGACCGCCGACCACTTCCGCGAACTGTACGAGTACCATTTTTCGCTCAACCGCAAACTGTGGGACGAACTGGTGCTGCCCTTGAGCGACGACCAGTTTCTGCAAGACCTGCCCTACTCGGTGGGCTCAATTCGCAACCAGTGCGTGCATGTCATGAACATCGACGAACGCTGGTTCAGCGGCCTGCGGGGCGAGGAACTGCCGGGCTTCGCCAACCCGGTGCACTACGGCACGCGGGCCAAAATCCGCGCCCACTGGGATGCGGTCGAGGAAAAACAGCGCGACTATCTGGCGACTCTCACCGATGAACGGCTGGACGAACTCATGGCGGGCGAAGAACCCTTCCGCGTATGGCGCGTGTTGCAGCACGTCCTCCTGCATGGCATGGACCACCGCGCCCAGATGCTGGCGATGCTCAACGGCCTGGGCGTGCAGACCTGGCCGCAGGACTACGCCCTGCGCTTCATGGGGCGGATTTAGCAGCCGGGTGCTCATTGATTAAGGGTTGCTTTTGCCATCCAGAATCGGTAAAATTTTTTCAACGGGTTTTATCTTCAACAAATTACTCATAAGGAGGAGAATATGCACCCCAGAACCTACCCAAAAGTCGGCTGGATTCTTTTGATTGCCATCCTGCTGGCCGGCCTGACTTTTACACCCGCGTTGGCAGGCGACCCAGCCCAGACCATCTGCGAAGGCAATGGCGGTTTATGGATCGGCATCGATGCTTCAACCGGAAGTTGCTACTACCCCTTCAACCATGCGCTGACGGTTACCAACTGCGGCCTGATCGGGGTAAGCTGGGCTGTAGCCTATATTAGCGATGTTGAATCCAGCGTCAGTTGCGAAGCAGTATTCGACCTGCGAGGGATATTCACGGGGAGCAGCTGCTTCATCTGGGCAGGCGATTTCAGCACCACTTTCCCTGACGCCACCTGCACCATCAGCCACGATTATTTTGGCGATTGCCCGGGGTCGACCATCTATCATGGGGTGTCTCTCGGAGGGCTTTACAGCGTCACGCACTTTGAATGCGTAGCGGGCGCGGCCAGCAGTGGCGGCGGCCAGAGCGGGGGCAACCCGGGCTACGGCAAGTTCGGCGGCAAAATAACCACGGACGATGCGGGTAGTTCGCACCTCGGCGGCCACAAGAACGGCTCGTTCTATTACGCTGCCGGCACCTGTGCCGCGGGCTGCGTCTTCACCCCCAGCCTGCCGGGCAAGGCCGCCAACAGCCTGCCGGATGGCGTGGTGGCAACTTTATATGTGCGGCTGGCGGACGGCGGCACGGGCAGCTACAGCGTGTGCTTTGATGTCACCGGCATCGCCAACCCGGTCATCTACCGCTACGTCAGCGGGGCGTGGGTCGCCCAGCCCATCAGCTTCTCCGGCGGGCAGGCCTGCACCACCGCCAGCGGGGATGGCGCTTTCGCCCTCGGCGGCTAAACTGATTATGAGAAAACTCTTGTTCCCAAGGAGGAGATGTGATGAAACATCAATTCATTCGCCTGGTTAGTGCATCTGTACTGCTCATTTTATTGCTGGCGGGGCTGGGCAGCACTACCGCCCGCGCCGGCGCCACCGCCGAGGAGATTTGCGAAGGCAACGGCGCCATCTGGGCGGGATCGGACGCATCCAACGGGAATTGCTTTTACCAATACGATAATCCTGTAACCATCAGCGAGTGTGGGGCGGGTGGAAGCTCCCGGATTGAAAGCTATACCGCCGATGCCCTGACGTTTGGCATTTGTGGCATTCTCCTAAACCCCCAGGTTGAATTTACAGCCGGCAGTTGCCCGCTGTGGCGCGGCGAATTTTCCGGCGATGGCACCAACGGTTCCTGCACCATCCCTCATGATTACTTTGGCGATTGCCCCGGCACAACCATTTATTACGGCACGGTCGTACTGACAAATTACGAAACCACCCATTTTGAATGCGTAGCGGGCGGCGGGAGCGGCAGCAGTGGCAGCAGCGGCAGAAACCCGGGCTACGGCAAGTACGGCGGCAAGATAGTAAATGAAGCAGCGGGCAGCGCCGCCCTGGGCGGCAACAAAAACGGCTCGTTCTATTACGATGCCGGAACCTGCACTATCGGCTGCATCTACACCCCCAGCCTGCCGGGCAAGGCCGCCAATAGCCTGCCGGATGATGCAGTCGCCACGTTGTACGTCCGGTTGGCGGAAGACGGCACGGGCAGCTACACCGTGTGCTTTGACGTGTCCGGCATCGCCAACCCGGTCATTTACCGCTACATCAGCGGGGCGTGGGTCGCCCAGCCCATCAGCTTCTCCGGCGGGCAGGCCTGCACCACCGCCAGCGGGGATGGCGCTTTCGCCCTCGGCGGCTGATACACAGTTCCATCGTTAACAATCAACCTCCCGCAGGTTTAGAACCTGCGGGAGGTTTTTTCTTTGTCGGGCGCGATTCAAACTTCATGAATCTGCTCTACCGCTTAAGCCCGGAACGGGCGGCTAAATTCATCTTCAAGCAAATGGAAACGCTGTTACCGAAGTAGGCCAGCCAGTTAGGCCAACGCGGCGGCGAACTCGCCGGCGGTGTCAAAACGCGCCGCCGGTTCCTTGGCCAGGGCGCGCAGAATCGCCAGCGCGGCGGCCTCCGGCAGGGCCGGCAGCAGAGCGCGCGGGTCGGGCGCGGGTTGCTGCAGGTGCATGAACATCACCTGCGCCGGCCCGCCCTTGAAGGCCGGTTGCCCGGTCAGCATCTCGTAGGCCACCAGCCCCAGGGCATAGATGTCGGCGCGGCCGTCCACTGCGGTGGCCTCGCGGATTTGTTCGGGGGCCATGTAATCAATCGTGCCCACCATGCCCGTGCCGGTCAGCATGCTGCGCGATTCCTTGACCTTGGCCACCCCAAAGTCCATCAGCACCGCCTCGGTGTTACCTTCCGGCTTGCGGCGCAACATGATGTTGCTGGGCTTGATGTCGCGGTGAATGAAGCCCGCCGCGTGGGCGTAGTCCAGCGCCGCGGCAATCTGGCGAATTACGGCGCGGGTCTCTTCCAGCGGCATCGCCCCGCCAGAGCGCAATCGGCTGGCGAGGTCCTCGCCCTCCACATACTCCATCGCCATGTAGGCCGTGCCATTGTCTTCGCCGTAGTCCAGCATGCGCACGATATTGGGGTGTGTCAGGCTCAAAGTCAGGCGCGCCTCACGGCTGAAGCGGGCGAGGTGTTCCGGCAGGTCGGCGGCCGCGCCGGGCAGGATTTTCACCGCCAGTGATTCGCCGTTCTGGCTGGCGCGGTAGACCTCGCCCATGCCGCCCTTGCCGAGCAGGTCATGCAACTTGTATTTGCCGAGGGTGTGGCCGGTGTGGTGGCCGCGCGCTCCGGTGTCCGGCCCTTTCTGGCTGGCATCCAGTTCCAGCAGGTTGAAGCGCAGGCGGTACAGGCGGCGGTCAATCAGGTCGCGCGCCCGGCGGTGGGCGGGGTTAAAGAGCAAACCCGCTACCAGAGTCGAGGCCAGGGCGGCGGTGGTGTCCTGTGAGCCGCCCAGCAGGCCACCCAGCACTGCCCGTAAGCCAAAGAACGCCGCCGCAAACGGGATGGCAAGCATCACGGTCATGGCCGCAATCACCAGCGTGCGGTTGATGGTGATGTCAATGTTGTACAGGCGGTAGCGCAGCACGGCAAAACCGATGGAGAGCGGAATGAGCAAGACCGCCAGAGGGAACAGGAAATCAAAGAACAGCCCACTCGACCAACTGACCGAAACCAGCGAAAATGCGGACAGGTACACCAGCAGCAACAGCGCGCCAGCGAACATCAGCCAGCGCAGTTGGATGCGTTCCACACTCGCCGAACGCCGATAGCGCACAAACAAGGAAGACACCGCCAGAGCCACGCTTAGCAACAACCCCAGTATCATCACCCCAGACAGGGTTTCATAGACAGCGGAAGGGATAATTCCAATAGGGTTAGGCCAGTTAGAAGCGCCCTCCGGGCCAGTCCACACTTCTGAAAACGTGAGCATGACGAAGGACAGGGCAAAGTCCGCCAGCAGTAGCGCGATAGCCCAGCGCCACCGCGGCGAAATTAACTCGCCAGTGGGGAAGTAAAGGAAAACAAGCAGGATGGGGATGAGGAACAACCACCAAGCCCATTCATTGAACCAGATCAGTAAGGCCTGCCCGGCCGTGAGGGTTTGCAGGTTTGGGTCCAATGGAAGCAGGGCTGTTTCCAATGGAAACGAAAGCGTGATGACTGTGCCAATCGCCAGCATCAGCATTCCAATCCGATTACGGGGCTGGCGCGATAGAATCAGCCCGCCGACCACCACAAAACTGGCCACGGCCATCAGCCAGGTGACATCACGAACCAGAAATAGCGGGGTGTAATCCTCCCGGCCCAGCTCGCGAACGAAAGAAACCAGCAAGATGACCAGTATCAGGCCAACATAGAGATTCAAAAAGGTTTTATTGCGTTTAGGGGGTGATTCCATAGGTTTGCGGCCAACAATCCGTGGAGGAACTCCTGAATTTTAGATGCAATACCCGGGGGCGGCAAGGGCTGGGCAACCCCAAAAGGCTAGCCCAGGGCGGCGGCGAACTCGCCGGCGGTGTCAAAACGCGCCGCCGGTTCCTTGGCCAGGGCGCGCAGAATCGCCAGCGCGGCGGCCTCCGGCAGGGCCGGCAGCAGAGCGCGCGGGTCGGGCGCGGGTTGCTGCAGGTGCATGAACATCACCTGCGCCGGCCCGCCCTTGAAGGCCGGTTGCCCGGTCAGCATCTCGTAGGCCACCAGCCCCAGGGCATAGATGTCGGCGCGGCCGTCCACTGCGGTGGCCTCGCGGATTTGTTCGGGGGCCATGTAATCAATCGTGCCCACCATGCCCGTGCCGGTCAGCATGCTGCGCGATTCCTTGACCTTGGCCACCCCAAAGTCCATCAGCACCGCCTCGGTGTTACCTTCCGGCTTGCGGCGCAACATGATGTTGCTGGGCTTGATGTCGCGGTGAATGAAGCCCGCCGCGTGGGCGTAGTCCAGCGCCGCGGCAATCTGGCGAATTACGGCGCGGGTCTCTTCCAGCGGCATCGCCCCGCCAGAGCGCAATCGGCTGGCGAGGTCCTCGCCCTCCACATACTCCATCGCCATGTAGGCCGTGCCATTGTCTTCGCCGTAGTCCAGCATGCGCACGATATTGGGGTGTGTCAGGCTCAAAGTCAGGCGCGCCTCACGGCTGAAGCGGGCGAGGTGTTCCGGCAGGTCGGCGGCCGCGCCGGGCAGGATTTTCACCGCCAGTGATTCGCCGTTCTGGCTGGCGCGGTAGACCTCGCCCATGCCGCCCTTGCCGAGCAGGTCATGCAACTTGTATTTGCCGAGGGTGTGGCCGGTGTGGTGGCCGCGCGCTCCGGTGTCCGGCCCTTTCTGGCTGGCATCCAGCTCCAGCAGGTTGAAGCGCAGGCGGTACAGGCGGCGGTCGATCAGGTCGCGCGCCCGGCGGTGAGCCGGGCTGTACAACAGGCCGGCCACCAGCATACTGGCGGCCACCGCCACCGTATCCTGCTGGCTGCCGAGCAAGCCGCCCAGCGCCGCCCGTAAGCCAAAGAACGCCGCCGCAAACGGGATGGCGAGCATGACGGTCATGGCGGCGATGACCAGGGTGCGATTGATGGTGATGTCAATCTGGTACAGGCGATAGCGCAGCACAGCGAAGCCGATGGAAAGCGGAATGCCCAGAATGCTGGCAAACAGCAGGATATCCACCAGCCAGAGGGAGCGCGAATCATCCGGCAGAAAGAAGGTGATGAGATACACCACAAAGAATACAGCGAACACAAACATCAGCCAGCGAATCTGGGCGCGTTCTTCCAGTTCGGCGCGACGGTAACGCAGAATCAGAGACACCGCTGAAGCGGCGTTGGCCGAGAGCAAAAAAGTGCCCATCAGGATGACCAGCGGGGCAATCTGTTCCTCTGAAAATACCGGGAACGGCGCCGGCCAGGTGCGGGTACCATTTAACTCACCCCACTCGGTTGCGAACAAGGCAAAGAAATGAAACAGGCCAAAGGCGAAAAACAGGCAGCCAACCCACCAGCGCCAGCGGGGCGAAAGTAGTTTGCCAGTGGGGAAGTAAAAGCCAATCAAGGGCAGCGGCAGGATGAGGAACCACCAGGACCAGCCGGAAAACCAGAGCACGAAATATTGGAAGGGCGTCAGAATTGTTGCGCCATCCGGGATGGAAAAGACAATCATTTCCGCCAGAAAGCCCGCCGCCAGCCCGCCCGAGGCAATCAGCATGAACCAGCCGATGCGCTGGCCGGGATGCCGGGCCAGGATGACGCCGCCCACCACGGCAAAGGTGATGTTGACCAATGCCCAGGGCAGTTGGCGAAGCCCCTCCACCAGAGGTTTATCGCTAATGTAATACAGCAACGGCGAGAGCAGCGACACCCCAATAATGAGGCCGACCAGCAGGTTGAGCAGCAGGGGGCGAAGACGGGAAGGTGAATTCATAGGGCGGCCAATGGTCAAATGATAGACGCGCTGGAATAAACTGGCAAGTGGGAAAATCCTCCACCCCATTCTGTTGTACAATCGCGCCACTATGCTCATCCTTGAAACCCCCCGCCTGTTGTTACGCCGCCTGACCGATGCCGACCTCGACGACCTGCACGCCCTCTATCAGGATAAGGAAGTGCGCAAGTACTTCCCGGAAGGCACGCTTGACCGCGAGCAAACCAAGGAAGAACTGGACTGGCACAAGAACGGCCACCCGGAGCACCCCGAACTGGGCCTGTGGGCCACGATTCACAAGGAGTCCGGCAAGTTCATCGGCCGCTGCGGCCTGCTGCCGTGGACGATTGAAGGCGTGTTCGAGGTGGAAGTGGCCTACATGATTGCCCGCGACTACTGGCGGCAGGGCTACGGCGCGGAAGCGGCCCGCGGCTGCCTCGAGTATGGCTTCAACACCCTCGGCCGCACGCGGCTGGTGGCGATGGTCGACCATGCCAACATCGCCTCACAGAAAGTGGCCGCCAGCCTGGGCATGCACCACGAGAAAGACTGCGAAGACGAACTGGGGCCGTTTATGTTGTGGGCGCTGGAGCGGGGCGCGTCAGACGACGCGAAAATCAGCACCGCGGAATTTGACCGCAAGTTTGATGCGGGGGAAGATGTTACGGGGAGTTTGGATATGGGGAAGGCAAAGCGTGGGGATTAACTTCAAAACATCAGTCTATCTTGGATATATCTGATCTGCCGTTTTGGTTTTTTCGCCATACTCCCAGATTTCCACGCCTGGCGGAATTAGATGTTCATACGTTCGGATGTAATAACTTGCCAAAGTTTCTCCATTCCGTTTCCGCTCATCCCGCAGAACAAACAGGATTTTGCGAAAATTGGATGGCGCAACCATGAAGTAATACATGGCCTCATTCCATACCGTCATTTTGGCGGAAGGCGTATTGTCACCAGTAGTCCACTTATGCGATTTGCACTCAACTAATACTGGTGGATTTTCTGCCCCTAAATCAAATGCGTGTTGCTTAAGCACCCCTGCAACTCCAACATCTACTCTAAAGTTTTTCCGAACCATGATTCCTTGACCCGCAAGGATAGTTGCCGCTATGGCTTCAAAATCCCGTCCCACATGACTATTGCTTATTGAGTCTAATCGCTGATTGGGTTTTGTCAATTACTGCCTCCCATTTAAATAGGTTGGATACTACCGAACTCCCAATTTGTCATTCCGAGCGCCAGCGAGGAATCCCGTGATTATTCGCTTACCAGCCAGCCGACTGGAAAACAGCCGAGCCGGGATGCTTCACTACGTTCAGCATGACAGGGCGCGGGCAACTTTCAACACATCAGCTACTCATTATCCCTCACCCCTCACAACACCATCCCCAGCGGGTTCTACAATTAGTGCGCCACAGGCTCCAAAAATTACATTTTGTTCAAGTGGGGTATATAAGGTTTGAGGGCCGCGATGATCATTTTGGCTTCCGCCTCATGGATATCGAGGCCGAACCGATAGGTTCTTGCCCCATAGTCAATACCGATGACTCCATGTTTCTGGAGCAGCTCATTGAATGAATTAAAGAAAGCCGGTGGCACTTTACTGATACCAATGTCACTGATTGCCTCATGCGAGTATTCTTTCGTCCATCCCCATCGGTAAACTTGTTTGGTGACAAAAAGCGATTCAGACTTTATTTCGAAGACCTCCCTTCCTCCAAGTTGCCAAAGGAAACTGTATATTGCCAATAGGGTAATGAACTCTGTAAACGCTAACGAGAAAAGCAAGAATCCCCCAAATATCAGGATCGACAGTATGTCGAACCCTCCTTCAAAAAGGATTGTAATCACCAATCCAACAAATATTAGAACAAGGAGCATGAAGGCAAGTGTATACAGGCTCATAAAACCAGACCATAGAAGTTTCCATATGGACTTCTGGCTTGGCAGCAATATCCGAACGCCATCCTCAAGCTGTTCAACCGAGTGGCGGGGCGGAACAGGCATCACCTGCTTGCGGTTTCCGGTCTTTTTGCGAAACAATCTTAACACTGTGGCCGCCCTCGCTCCTCGGATATCGAATCACGTCTGCCGCGGCAATTACCCGTTACCAATTACCTCAAATCACCATCCCCAGCGGGTTCTCCAGGTAGCGCGCCACGGCCTGCATGAACTGGGCCGCTTCGGCGCCATCGCTGACGCGATGGTCCACCGAAACCGTGGCCTTCATGCGCCAGCCCGGCAGAATCGCCCCGTTCTTCACCACCGGCACTTCCTGCGCCGAGCCCACCGCCAGAATGGCGGCTTCCGGCGGGTTCAGAATGGCGATGAACTCAAACACATCGTACATGCCCAGATTGCTGATGCTGAACGTCGAGCCTTCCACATCGGCAGGCTGTACTTTGCCCTCGCGGGCGCGCCCGGCCTTGTCGCGCACATCGATTGAAATCTGGCGCAGCGAAAGCCGGTCGGCGTCCGGCGTGACCACCACCAGCAGGCCGTTCTCAACCGCCACCGCATTGCCAATGCACACCCGCCCATGCCGCAGCACGGCGTCGCCGTCCAGGCTGGCGTTCAGGTTCGGGTACTCGCGCAGGGCCAGCGCCACCGCCTTGACGATGAAATCATTGACCGAGAGCTTCTCGCCCGTGCCCTCCAGCATGAGGTTGGCCTGCTTGCGCATCTCCAGCACTGGCCCCATATCGAATTCATGGGTGACATAAAAATGCGGGGCGGCCTGCTTGGAGGCCACCATGCGGCGGCCAATCGCCTGCCGCAGGCGCGACAGCGGCACGCGCTCATCGGCGGGCGGCGGGCCGCCAAGCAGTGGGCTGAAGCCCACTGTCTGACGTAGACCAGCGGACGCACCGCCCGCCAGGGCGGCTTCCACATCCTTCTTGACGATGCGTCCCTGCGGGCCGGAGCCGGAGACGGCCGCCAGTGGCAGGCCCTTATCAGCGGCGATGCGGCGCGCCAGCGGGGTGGCCCGCACGCCGTCCGGCAGGTTGCCGGAAGTGGCGCTCTCGCCATTAGTGGACACCGCGACCGGAGTAGAGACGACTGGCGCGGCCACCGGCGCGGCAGTTGCCGCTACAGGAGTCGCGGCCGCCGGTTCGGGTTTGGCCTCGGTCGCGGGTTCAGCCGCCGGGGCGCCGGCGCCGCCCGCCGCGCCCACCAGCGCCTCGATATCGATTTTTTCGTCGGCCGTGCCCACCACCGCAATCGGCTGGTTGACCGGCACAATCGCGCCCTCGGCCACCAGCAGTTTGCGCACCGTGCCAGTAAATTGCGACTCGACTTCCACGGTCGCTTTGTCGGTTTCAATCTCGGCCAGCAACTGGCCCTTCTCCACCGCCTCGCCTTCCTTCTTCACCCAGCGCGAGATGGTGCCTTCGGCCATGTCAAAGCCCAGTTTGGGCATGGTTACGATATCTGCCATTACAGCACCTCTTTCACGGCCGCAAGGATGTCCTTGACCTGCGGCAGGGCCATTTGCTCCAGCTCGCGGTTGTAAGGCAGCGGCACTTCCTTCTGCGCCACGCGCTTAATCGGCGCGTCGATGTAGTCAAAGGCTTCCTCGTACAGGCGGGCGGCCACCTCGGCCCCCACCCCATAAGAACGCCAGCCCTCTTCCACTATCACGCAGCGATTGGTCTTCTTGAACGATTCCAGCACCGGCCCCATATCCAGCGGGCGCAGGCTGCGCAGGTCGACAATCTCGACTTCAATGCCTTCCTTCGCCAGTTGGTCGGCGGCCTCCATGCTCAATTGCAGCATCTTGCTGTAGGTCACCAGCGTGACATGCTGGCCCGGCCGCTGAATCTTCGACTTGCCGATTTCCACCAGGTGCTCGCCCTCCGGCACTTCGCCGCGCCACTGGTAGAGGGTGGCATGTTCAATGAAGAGCACCGGGTCATCCGAGCGGATGGCGCTTTTCAGCAGACCCTTGGAGTCGGCCGGGGTGGCAGGGGCCACCACCTTGAGGCCGGGGAAGTGGGCGAAGATGGCATCCGGCGTCTGCGAGTGGGTCGCGCCCAGTTGCCGCCCGCCGCCGCCCACCGCCCGGATGACCATCGGCACGCGGAACTGCCCGCCGAACATGTAATGCAGTTTGGGGGCTTCGTTGACGATGTGGTCAAAAGCCGAGAAAGCGAAGTTAATCGTCATCATCTCGGCCACCGGGCGCAGGCCGGTCATGGCCGCCCCAATCGCCGCCCCGATGATGGCGGCTTCGGCAATCGGCGTGTCTTTCACGCGTTTCTCGCCGAACTGGTCATAGAAGCCGCGCGTCACGGCATATGTGCCGCCCCACACCCCGACTTCCTCGCCGAGGATAAACACATTTTCATCGCGCTCCATCTCTTCGCGCAGCGCGTCGGAGATGGCCTGTCGTACGGTAATGGCAGCCATGTTAGTCGGCCTCCACGTAAATGTCTTTGAATAGTTCTTCCGGCGCCGGGTTCGGGCTTTCCTCGGCGAACTTCACCGCCGCCGCCACTTCTTCTTCCACCGCCGCATCAATGCCATCCAGCTCTTTGGCGGTGGCTTTCTTGCCGCCGGTCAGGAACTTGCGGTAAATGCCAATCGGATCGCTTTCCTGCCACTTCTTGATTTCAGACGATTCGCGGTAGCGTTCCGGGTCGCCCATCGAGTGCCCCTGGAAGCGGTAGGTAATCGCCTCCAAAAAGTACGGGCCGTTGCCCTTACGGACATAGTCCAGCGCTTCGGCGGAGGCCTCGCGCACGGCCATCACGTCCATGCCGTCCACCCGGCTGTTGGGGATCAGGTAGCCCTCGGCCTTCTGGCGGATTTCACTGACGGCCGAGGCGCGCTCAATGGTGGTGCCCATGCCGTACTGGTTGTTCTCACACACCCACAGCACCGGCAGCTTCCAGACCTTGCTCAAGTTCACGGCCTCATGGAAGTAGCCGATGTTGGTGGCGCCATCGCCAAACATGCAGACCGTCACGCCATCCCGCCCGGCGTACTGGTCGCCCAGCGCCAGCCCGGCCGCAATCGGCAGGTGGGCGCCCACAATGGCGTGGCCGCCCCAGAAGTTATGCTCCACGCTCGCCATGTGCATCGAGCCGCCCTTGCCTTTGGACATGCCGGTGGCTTTGCCCAGCAGCTCGGCCAGCACCTGGTTGGCCGAAAGGCCGACGTTAATCGCCAGCCCGTGGTCGCGGTAGGCGGTGATGAAGCGGTCCTGCGGCAAACGCGCCGCCACCAGGCCGGTACTGACCGCCTCCTGCCCGATGTACAGGTGCAGGAACCCGCCGATTTTGCCTTCCTGATACAGCAGGGCGGCCTGTTCTTCCACCCGCCGGATGAGCACCATCTGGCGGTACAGGTCGATGTAGTCTTCTTTTTTCATGCGCGCTGACTCCGTTGCGTGATTCACCCACAAGGGGCTATTGGGCCAAATCAATATAGAAAACAACACCGGGAAACACCCGGCGTTGCCCGTTCTCCAATGCGCGATTATACCAAAGGGCGCGCAGCAATCCGCGCCGCCGGATATTGAGGAGCAGCTAACAAAGGGTGCTTCGTCATTACGAGCGCAGCCAAGCAATCTCCCGGCTAAAATATAGCTTGCTTCGCCCTCCGGGCTCGCAATGGCAGATGAGGCCATTTATGTAGCCACTCCCTCCGGGCTGCCGGATATTGGCAAAACACGCCATTGGATTTATGATGCCCGCCAGAGACTCTCATGAAACCCCTGAAATCTGGCATTTTATTTGAACGGGTGTCGGGCGGCGCGTTCGCGGTTACGCTGGCGGCGCTCACCACCCTGCTCTTGTTCTCCATTCGCGCCACCTTGAGCACCTCCACCGTCGCGCTGGTGTATCTGCTGCCGGTGATGGTCAGCACCGTTTTTTGGGGTCTGTGGGCGGGCATCATTTGCGCCGTGGTGGCTTTTCTGGCCTACAATTATTATTTTTTGCCGCCCTTCCATACCTTCATCGTGCATGATTCACAGGACATCGTGGCGCTGGTCATCTTTCTGGTCATCGCCGTGCTCATCAGCCAGCTGGTTGGGCGGGCGCGCACCGGCCTGGCGGCCGCCATGGCCCGCGAAAGCGAAACCACCCATTTGTATGAATTAAGTCTCGACCTTGCCCGCGCCGGTACTTATGAAGAAATCGCCGCCGCCATTGCCGGCAAAACCGCCGAAACCTTTGAAGCACAGGCCGTAACAGTCATCCTGAATCCCGGCGGGTCAAGTCCACCCCTCCAGCACAGCCTGCCACCCGAAGCCCACCCAGACCTGCCGCCAGATGTCCGCGCCGCCCTTCAAACCGTACGTTCTCAATTGGGGGAAATCCAATTGTGGCTCGGGCGCGCAACCATTGAGCCGGGCGAAGAACGCCTGTTACACACCTTTGCAACCCAGGCCGCCCTGGCGGTTGAACGCGCTGTATTAATGGAAAGCGAGAATCGAGCGCGCATCCTGGAAGAGAGCGACCGGCTGAAATCCGCCCTGCTTTCTTCCATCTCACACGAATTCCGCACCCCTCTCGCAACCATCAAGGCCGCCGCCACCAGCCTGATGAATCGCGCCGTCCGCTGGAAACCTAAAGCCCGAGAAGACCTGCTGGCCGTGATTGACGAAGAATCAGACTATCTGAATTATCTGGTCGGCAACCTGCTGGATATGTCGCGCATTGAAAGCGGGGCGCTCAAACCCAACCGCCAATGGAACCTGCTGGATGAAATCCTGGCCGGGGTGCTGGCACACCTGCACCGCAACTTAAGCGCCTTCACGCTGGAACTCCAATTGCCAGAGAACTTGCCGCTGATTCCGGTTGATTACGCCCAAATGGAACAGGTCTTCACCAACCTGCTGAACAACTGCGCCAAATACGCGCCCGCTGGCAGCATCATCCGGATTGAGGCCCACCCTACCCCGGAGGATGAGTTGCTGGTCAGGGTCTCCAATCAGGGCCCGCAGGTCTCCGCCGACCACCTTAGCCGAATTTTTGACAAGTTCTACCGCGTGACCGAACCGGAAAGAGTGAGTGGCACCGGGTTGGGCCTCTCCATTTGCAAGGGCATCGTGGAAGCGCATGGCGGCCGCATCTGGGCTGAAAACCAACCCGATGGCCTGGTCTTTAACTTCACCCTTCCGCTCACTCTGGACGGCCAACGAATGCAACGCATTCCCGAGGACGAAGAATGAACTCCCAACCCCGCATACTGGTCATTGACGATGAGCCTCAAATCCTGCGCGCCCTCAAAACGATTCTTTCGGCGCACCACTATCAGGTCAGTACGGCCATGAATGGCGAAACCGGCCTGGCGCTGGCGGCCGCTGAAAACCCGGATGTCATCATCCTTGACTTGGGCCTGCCGGATATGGACGGGTTGGCGGTCTGCGGCCATCTTCGTGAATGGACCGCGACGCCCATCATCGTTTTGTCCGTGCGACATACCGAGCGCGATAAAGTGCTGGCGCTCGACAAAGGCGCCGATGATTACCTCGTTAAACCCTTTGGCGCCGAAGAACTGCTGGCGCGTATTCGGGTCGCTCTGCGCCACGGCCGCGCCGGCACAGAACCGGGGGCTATGCTGATTCAGGCCGGTGAAATCCACATTGACCTCGCCCGCCGGCTGGTTTCACGGGCCGGGGCCGATGTAAAACTGACCGCCACCGAGTACAACCTGCTGGCCTATCTGGCCAGCCACGCCGACCGGGTATTGACCCACCAGAATATCCTTAACAATGTCTGGGGCCCTGAATACCTGAACAATGTAGAGTACCTGCGCGTGTTTATCAGCCAGTTGCGAAAGAAACTGGAAGCAGACCCTAAGACGCCGCGCTACATCGTCAGTGAGCCGGGCGTGGGTTATCGCTTCCTGTCCGAAGCCTGACCCCGCTTTTCTGGTCCTCTGCTAAAGACACCCGGCTGCGGGTGTCTTTATTTTTTCTTTATGAAATTGGTCTTGTTCTTTGTTTGCGCCTAATGTCTGCGGATTAAATTTAAACCATAGACAAAGGATGCAACCATGTTTGATTCCCAACCCCTGACTATCGAAGAAAGCCGGAAGCCACTCCAGGCCGCCACCCCCAACCCACGCACACCGGCGCCAGATATACGCCGGTTGGTGGTTGTGATTCCAGATGGGCTGCGCGATGAAGCCGCTCTGGCGCGTGAAGTCTGGGCGCTGGTGGGTTCGACGCCCATCACCATCCTCTACCTGGGCTTTGCCGCCAGCCGCAACCGCGCGGCGGCGCTACGGCGGATGCTCGCCAGCCTCGCACGCGCTACAAGCTTTAACCATGTGACGACTGAAACCCGAGTGTTCCTCGGGCCGGATTGGCTGCGCGCCATTCAACAAATCTGGACCCCCGGCGATCTGGTCATCTGCCTGCCCAACCACCGCGAAGTACGCGGGTTGTTTCGCACCGCGCCTGTGGCACAGCAACTAACGCGGCGGCTGAATGGCCGGGTGCACAGCCTGAATCCGCTGGAGTGGGACTCGCGCCCATGGCGCAGGGTCGCCGCCCGCGAGCTGGCCGCCTGGGTAATGGCTGGTGGCCTGATTGTTCTTTTCAGCTGGTTCCAGATTCGGGTTCCGGCCTTGTCCAGCGAGCCACTAACCCGGGTTGTGCTGGTCGCCTCGGTTGTTGTAGAACTGCTGGCGCTCTGGCAATTAAATGCAGCCTTCACCCCAATGAAATAGGGTCTGCCCTACGCCAGCCACGAACTTCCAGCGTAAATCAGCCGGAAGTTCGCAGCCACGCGACCAGACCACCCGATGCTTTCAACACACCCAACCTGAAAGGACCCCCCCAATGTTGTTCTCTGTTGCTCTCCTGATTGTTTTTATCCTGCTCGCCGTGCGGGTCTCCCCGCGTGAGCGCGCCGAAGATGCCCACAAACATGGCGCCGGGCAGATTGGCCTGTTGGCGGCCGTCGCCCTGTTCGGCGTGGACTACTTTACTTCGTATTACTACGCCACCGGGGAACTGATGAGCGCCCTGCACCCCTTTGGGCTGCAAAAGTACGGGTACATTGCGGTAGCCATCATTGCCTTTGCAAACTTCTCTTTTGGTTTACTGTACATGTTTTCCCTCGGCCCGTTTAATGAAGGCGGCGGTTCCTATACGGCCTCGATGCGCTACCTGGTGCCGACCATCAGCCTGATTGTGGCCGTCACTTTGATTCAGGACTACGTCCTGACCATTGTGGTTTCAGCCCTCTCCGGCGGCGACCAGCTGCTTTCCATCCTCGGGCTGTACGGGCAGAACTGGGTCTATCACTTTGGCCTGGGGGTGCTGCTGGCGCTCATCACCTGGTACCTCACCATTCGCGGTCGCGGCGAGTCTGCCCGGGTGGTGTTTGCCATAATCGCCCTGTTTGCGATGCTTACAGTCACGATGGGCATTGG
>CAZEQN010000010.1:8393-22662 GCA_964514335.1 uncultured Anaerolineaceae bacterium | reverse complement strand
GCAGGGATTGGGTGTCTGTCTGCCTATACGGAATCTCGCCCGCGGGGTTGCACGACAATCAGTCCGGGTTGAGGGCTTCCAGCATCAGTTCCAATATTTTGGTCTGGTCTGGCAGCAGGATGTAGGCGCCGGAAATCGGCAGGCGGGTGGTGGTCACCATGCCGGGTTTGACCGTCAGGCGGTCTACACGTGAGGTGTCTGCAAGCTGGAGCGCCAGCGGAATCAGGGGCGTGATGTCTTCCAGCTCGATATCGGTGAAGACATAACGGGTGTAGAGGTTGTACAGTTCAGGGGCACGGTTGACGCCGTCAATGGAGAGCAGTTTCTTGAAGATGGCTTCCAATACTGCCTGTTGGCGCTCGGTGCGGGCAAAATCGTTGCTGGTGGAGCGCGAGCGTACATACCACTTGGCGGTTAAGCCGTTGAGGGTGTGCCAGCCGGTACTCAAGGAATACTTGCCGCCGGCGTAGGTTGGGTCTGAAAGCGGGGTGGGGTTGTACACCCGTACGCCGCCCAGGGCGTTGATGACGGCTACGAAGCCCTCCATGCTGACGTTGACATAATAGTCTGGCCGCACCCCGAAATTGTACTCAAAGGTCGTTTTGATCAGGTCATAGCCGCCCATAGGCTGGATGCTGTTGATTTTCATCATCGTGTAGCCGGGGGCGTAGACATATAAGTCGCGCGGGAAGCTGGTGACCGCGGCGGTTCCGCTGTTGGGGTTGAGGGTGAGCAGCACGATGGTATCTGTGCGCGCCCCCAGCCGCGGCCGGTAGTCGTTGCCGAGCAAGAGGATATTAATTTGCCCATCTGGCTTGGGGATGATGCCGACCGGGGGCGGGATGGGCAAGGAGGGCCAACTGGATGGGCCGGGGTAATTGCCCCAGGTAATCGGGATGGTTTCGTTGTTGGGGTTGACCAGCAGCGGGTAAGGCGTGGGCGAACCGATGACCGGCGTGGGCGGCAACAGGCCCAGCAAGCGCCCGGCCGGGGTGGGGGTGTAAGGCGCATCGACGGCGGGCGTGGCGGTGGTGAAGTCCGGGTTGGGGGTCGGCAACGGGACATCCGGCGTGCTGGTGGGGCGCAGGCTGGCGGCGGTACCGGCGTTATTCAGCCATTGCAGAGTAGCGACGGCCAGAATCAGCAACGCGACGCTGATGAGATAAAAGGCGTTTCGCAGCCGCCCGAGGGTGTCCCAATTATTCTTCACAGGCTGGAGTATATTGCATTTTGAACGGGCGGTGTGAGTGCAAACCCTGCAACTCTTGACATAGAACAAGTGTTCAATTATGATATCCGTATGTTAGGCAAAGAACCTCTCTTTATGGTCAACGGTCCCCAGGGTGTGGCTTATTACCTCAAGCAGGCGCGGCCTGCCACTAACGGGGCGCGCCGGGTATACTACTTCAGCCCGAATCTGGCGGATGGCATTACCGCCAGCCTGCCGAGTGATTTTGAAGTGGCTGAAACGCGCACCGGCCTGCCGATATTGCGGCGCAAGCAAGCCACACGGGCACGCCTGATCTGACTGTTTGCATTGCTGGAAGGAGCCGCCCCATGTGCCGCAGCATCCACGTTCTTCGTTTGCCCGACCGCCCCGCCACAGAAGAAGAAATTCACGCCGCCGCCCTGCAATATGTCCGCAAGGTGAGTGGCTATCGCAAACCCTCGCAGGCCAATACGGCCGCTTTTGAGCAGGCGGTTGCCAGCGTGGCCCGCGCCACCGAAGAACTGCTACTGACGCTGAAAGCCCGCCCCGTGCCGGAGGCGGCTCACAATTCCGATTAGGCGACGGGTTTGCACGAAGCGGGGATTTGTATTAGAGTGTGGGGGAATTCATAAGAAGCGAGAATCAGTCAAGCATGCACACCAAAAAATGGATGGTATGGATTGGGCTGGCCCTGCTGGCGGCGGGTTGCGCCCCGGTGGGCAGCCCGGGCTCCGGTTTTGCGGCCGCGCCCACCGCCACGCCGGGCAGCCCGCTGCTGGGATTGAAACCCGAAGTAGTGGAGGAAGGCCCGCCGGTTACACCGCCCCCATTACCGACACCAACCCTTGAACCGCCCCCGCCGGACCTGCCGCCCGCCCAACCGGACTATCTGGCGCTCGGCAACCAGGCGTTCTACTCCGGCGATATGGAAGCCGCCGAAGCCTATTACCTGCAGGCTATTACGGAAGCAGCCGAGGACGTGCGCCCGCTGCTCGGTTTAGGTCAGGTCTATCGGGCGCGCGGCGAGACTGACCGGGCCTGGAGCACCATCCAGCGGGCTCTGGAAATCTCACCCACCGCCGCCAATGCCTATAACCAGCGCGGCGAATTGGGCTACGAGCTTGGAAACCGCCTGCAAGCACTGGAAGATTTTAGCCGGGCGATTGAACTTGACCCGCTCCTGGGGCTGGCCTATCAGAACCGGGCGCTGGTTCAGCAGGAACTGGGTTTTCCGGAAGCCGCGATTGTGGACCTGCAGGTGTATCTGGCGCTGGCCCCGGAAGCCCCTGACCGGGAAGCCGTAGAAGAACTGCTGGATATTCTGGTGGACCAGACCCGGCCCTTTACCGCCGACCGCGAAGGCCGCCTGTTTGCGGATGACTTCTCTGAATTCACCAGCGGCTGGATAAACAACCCGGACCCATTTGGGCTGGCTTCCTACAATTCGGGCGGCTATCGTATTAATGTACCGGTAGCGGATACGGTCGTGTGGGGCAACAACCGTTTCTGGGCCCGCGACCTGCGCATTGAAGTGGATGTGCGCAAGCTGGGCGGCTCGGACAATAACCTGATTGGCGTGATGTGCCGCTATGCGGACATCAACAACTTTTATGTGTTCGTCATCAGTTCGGATGGCTACTATGGCGTAGGCAAGCGCGTGAATGGTGGCGCGCTGGAACCGACCGCCGCCGGGCAGCTGCAATTCACGCGCGAAATCAGAACTGGCGATGTCGTCAACCACATGAGCGTGGAATGTTTTGGCACGACCCTCAAACTCTACGTCAACCACGCCCTGGTCCTGACCGTCGAGGATGCGGATATCCCGGCTGGCAATGTCGGCCTGCTGGCTGCTTCTTACGCGGTCCAGGGGACGGATGTATTGTTTGACAACTTTGAAATTTACGAGACGCCTAAAGAATAGCCGAAGTGGCTATGATAGAATCATTGCATGAGCGCTGAAAGCAAACCCACAGGCAAGCCCTTGCCGCCCCCCAACCCGGTGACGCGCCGCCGGTATGTGCGCCAGACGCGCCGGCAGATTTTTTTGCCGCTACTGATGAGTGTGCTGTTGGTGGCGGCGCTGGTGGCGGGGCTGTGGCAGGCCCAACTGGGAAACGCTGAAGTGTGGGCGCACATCGCCGCGCTGGCGCTGGGCCTGCCGGCCCTGGTGTTGCTCGTAATCGTATTGGCTTTCCTGGTGGCTTTGGTCTATGCGGTTTCCGTGGTGCTGCGCGGTCTGCCGCCCTACACCCGCCGCGCCCAGGATGCAGTGGAAAAACTGGAACGCCAGATAAAGACTGGCAGCGATTTGACGGTTAAGCCCATCATTACGCTAAAAAGCTATTTTTCGATGATTGAATCCTTGTTCGGGCTGGGACAGAAGAAAACAGGTAAATAACATGGACAACCCAAACTGGAAACGAAATGCGCTGATTGTTGGCGGTATCATCGGGGCGCTGGTGGGGGTTGCGGCGGCCCAGATGCTGGTGCGCGAGGCCGAAGAGGGCGGGGATGGTAAGGGCCTGACGGCTGGTAAAGGGCTACAACTGGGTGTGCTGGTGCTGGGTTTGTTGCGCCAGATTACCAGTCTCTAGCCTTCGTTCGTTTTATTGCATGCAAACGCCGCATTACCTGGTGCTGGGGCAACTCCGGCGCGAATATATCCTTTCTGCGGATGGCAAATTGCATCTTGACCAGTCAGGCGGCAATGCGCTGTACGCTGCTGGCGGGCTGGGGCTGTGGGCCGCAACGGATGAACCAATTGGCCTGGTGGCGCGGGTGGGCGAAGACTACCCGCGTGACTGGCTGGCAACCATCGAGCGCAAAGGCTTCAATACAGACGGCGTGAAAGTGCTGGCTGAACAAATTGACCTGCGAGCATTCTATGCGTATAGCGACCTTACGACGCGCCACCAGGATGATCCGGTGGCGCACTTCGCCCGGCGGGGCGAAGCGTTTCCCAAGGCCCTGCTCGGTTACCGCAATCAGGAAATTGAAACCGAGCGCAAGACTCGGCTGGGTGTGGCCAGCCTGCGCGGGGGCGACCTGGTCGAGAGTTACCGTTATGCGCGCGCGGCCCATCTGTGCCCGCTGGACTTTTTGAGTCATTCGCTCATGCCAGCCGAATTGCGGCAGGCCGGTGTGCAGACCGTTACGCTGGACCCCGGCCCGGGCTACATGCACAGCGCTTTCTGGGACCATGTGCCGGGCCTGTTGCCGGGGCTGGCGGCTTTTTTGCCCGCCGAGGAAGACCTGCGCGAACTCTTTCGCGGCCGCACCCAGGACGTGTGGGAAATGGCTGAAGCGCTCTCTGGCTATGGCTGCGAAATCATCCTGATTACCGCTGGGGCGCACGGCCAATATCTGTATGATGCCGCGGCCCGGGTGCGCTATGAAATTCCGGCGTACCCGGCGCGTGTGCTGGATGTAACTGGCGCGGGGGATGCGTTTGCGGGCGGCTTTCTGGCTGGCTACCAGCAGACGTTTGACCCCTTGCAGGCCGCCCTGTACGGCAACGTCAGCGCCTCGCTGGCGGTGGAGGGGCGCGGCCCGTTCTTCCCGCTGGAGGCCCTGCCCGGTTTACAGCAGGCCCGCCTGGAAACTCTGACGGACCTGGTGCGCACGGTGTAAGAAGCCCCGGGCTGGCTCCGTCAGAGAAATGTAAAAGATAAAATGAAAATTCAACAAACAGGTTTTGAACCCGGAGGTAAGGTCATGGCAGCGAGCGTTATATGGAAAGGGACGGGTCTGGCGATGGAAGCCACAGCCGATACAGGTTTTAAGGTGGGTTTGAGTTCCGCGCTGGATGTAGGTGGTGGGCACGAGGGCTTCCGCCCGATGGAAATGCTGGCGATGGGCCTGGCCGGCTGTACCGGCATGGACGTACTTTCGATTTTGCAAAAGAAGCGCCAGGATGTGCGCGCTTTTGAAGTTAAAGTGGAAACCAAATCGGCCGAACAGCACCCGCATGTCTGGACGTGGGTTGAGATTGAATACATCGTAACTGGAGTAGGGATTGACCCGGCGGCGGTGGAACGGGCGATGGATCTCTCGCGCGATAAGTACTGCCCGGCCCAGGCCATGATTCGCCAGGCGGTGGACATCCAGCTTAAGTACACTTTAATCGAGCCGGAGTAAGCCTGGCTGGTCGATTGAAAACTTCCCGAAGGGGATTAACCTTCGGGAAGTTTTGCTTTGGATGGCGCGTTTATTTATGCTACCTGTAAATTGGCGGGCGGCACGCTTTGACATCCGGCCGCACAAATAATACAATGAACAGACCTCAACTTTCTGGATGGAATGCACGTGGCAAAGAAAACACTGATCGGCCTGACCGGAAACATCGCCACCGGCAAGAGCGTGGTGCGCAGAATGCTCGAACACCTGGGGGCCTATGGTATTGATGCGGATGCCCTCGGCCACCGCGTCATCGGGCGCGGCGCGCCCGGTTATCAGCAGGTATTGGATGAATTTGGTAAATACGTCCTCGGCGAAGATGGCGAGATAGACCGCGCCAAACTCGGCAAGCTGGTTTTTGATGATGCCTCTGCGCTTGCCAAACTGGAGGCCATTGTGCATCCGCTGGTGCGTACCGGTCTTGAACATCTGATCAAGAATGCCAATCAGGATGTCATTGTCATTGAGGCCATCAAATTGCTGGAGTCGCCCCTGCGCGCCATGCTGGATTCTATCTGGGTGGTTACGGCCAGCGAGCAGGCCCAACTGGCGCGGTTGGCGAAGAAGCGCGGTATGAGCGAAGCCGATGCCCGCCAGCGGATGAAGCATCAATCCTCCGAGGCCGAAAAAGTGGCTGCAGCCAATGTGGTCATCAAGAATGATGGCACAGTGGAGGAGACCTGGAATCAGGTGCATACCCAGTGGAAGAAACTTTTCCCGGAAGCCGAGACCCAGCCGCAGATGGTGGCGGTTAAACCGGCTGCCCCGACCCCGGCACCCACGGCCGCTGATTTAGACCTGACCGGCAAGCAACTTACTGTGCAACGGGCGGGCCCCAAACAGGCCGAGGAAATTGCCCAGCTCATTACGCGGTTAAGTAAAGGTCAGGTAACCATGACCCGGGCGGATGTGATGGCCCAGTTTGGCGAAAAAGCCTACATGATATTACGGGCCGATGACCTGGTGGTGGCGCTGGCTGGCTGGCAGGTGGAAAACCTTGTAACCCGCACCGATGACCTGTGGCTGGAGCCGGGCCTCTCGCTCCGCAATGCCCTTGAACCGTTGCTGGTCGAAGTGGAGCAGGCCTCCAAGGAATTGCAGGCCGAAGCGGTGCTGGTGTTTGTGCGCGGGCCGGAAGCGCAGGACTCCAAAACCTGGCTGGATCTGGGCTATGAGGCCCGCGCCCCCGAAACTCTGGGCGTGAACGCCTGGCAGGAAGCCGCCCGCGATTCCATGCCCGCCGGCGCGACCATGTACTTCAAGCAGTTACGCATGGACCGCGTCCTGCGCCCGATTTAGCCGCTTTTTTCTCCACGCATCAGTCGAACGCTCGTCCTTTTGGGCGATATTTGGCGTAGAAACCCGGCCAGTGGCCGGGTTGCCTTGCGCAGGCGGGGGGGACGGGGTAACATGGGAATTGCGCCGGATGGCCGCGCCCACCCACCCGAAATCTGCCTTGTGGCAGGTGTGAAACACCTTGGCTGACTTACTGGATAATCTCGTCTTCATTTTTCAACGTCTCACCTGGGTGAGTGTGTTTGATATTCTGCTGGTATCCGCAATCTTCTTTCTGGTACTGGTGTTTTTGCGCGACACCCAGGCGATGGTTCTGCTGCGGGGGGCGTTGCTGCTTCTCATCTTCATCAGCCTGCTCACGGCGTTTGTGAATCTGCCCGCGTTTGGCTGGCTGGTATCCAACACATTGCCGGCGCTGGTTGTGGCGATTCCGGTTATTTTTGCGCCTGAAATCCGGCGCGGGCTGGAACGGTTGGGCCGGGCCGGTAACCTGCTGCCGACGGCGCGGGTGCGCGACCAGACCAATGATGTGATTGAAGCGGTGGTGAGCGCTGCCACGCGCCTTTCCAATCGGCGGCATGGCGCCTTGATTGTGCTACAACGGCTGGATAATCTGGATGAGTACGCCCAGACAGGCGTTGACATGCATGCCAAGGTCTCGCCGGAACTGCTATTGCAGGTTTTTTACCCCAATACCCCGCTGCATGATGGTGCGGTAATTATCGAAAATGACCGGATTGTGGCGGCGGCCTGCGTGATGCCGCTTTCGGCCAGCGGTGTGCTGGCGGCTACGCCGGAACGCAAGATGGGTCTGCGCCATCGGGCGGCCCTTGGGTCTTCAGAGGTCAGTGATGGCGTGGCGGTTGTGATTTCAGAAGAAACCGGCACAATTTCCGTCGCGACCGGCGGACGGATGATTCATCGTCTGGATGCCGAGCGCCTGAAAGGCGTGCTGCGCGCCCTGCACCGGCCGCTGGAACCCGGGCGCAGTCTTGAAAAAGCGCTCTATCGCTGGTTGCCAGCTCTGATGCCGGCCCCGGAAGAAGACGGCCAGCCTGCCAGCGGAGGTGACGTATGAAGGATGCATTGCGCCTGGCGGCGCGCATCCTGTGGCGCAACCTGGGCACATTCGGAATGGCCTTCGGTCTAGCATTGGCGGTGTGGATTTCAGCGGTGGTGGCCGATGACCCCAATGTGGAGCGCGACTTTCCGCGCCCTTTGGCTCTGGAAGTGCGCGGGCTTGCCAGCGGCCTGGTGGTGGTGGGCGAGGTGCCCGCCCAGGTGACGGTGCGCCTGCGCGCGCCCCAGTCCCTGTGGGAACGGCTGGCGATTGAAACGGGGCTGGTGCGTGCCTATGTAGATTTGAGCGCCGCCGAACTGGGCGAGCAATTGGCGCCGGTGGAACTGGATATTGGGCTGACACCGGTGCAGGTTTTGCAGGTCCTGCCGGCTGAAATTCCGATTACGGTGGAACGCCGATTAAGCGCCGAATGGGCGGTTGGGGTGGAGGTGACAGGGGAGCCGGCTCTTGGCTATCTGCGCGAATTTCTGACCTCTGAAACAAGTGTGGTGACGCTTTCCGGCCCGGAGACGCTAATGAATGAAGTTGCCAGAGTGGTGGCGTTGCTGGATATCAGCGGGGCGCGGGCGGATATCACCGAGATTGTGCCGCTGCGGGCCTTGAACGCCGATGGGCAGGTGATTACCGGTCTGACCATCAGCCCGGCCCAGGCGACTATCGTGCAGACCATTCGCCAGGCGGGCGGTTACCGGGATGTGGCCGTAAAGGTGGAGACGGTCGGCCAGTTGGCCAATGGCTACCGGGTAACGAATATCTCGGTCTCCCCGCCCACCATTACGGTCTTTTCCTCTGACCCGCAACGGGTAGCCGAGATGCCGGGTTTTGTCAGCACCTCCAGCCTGGACCTGACCGGCGCGGATGATGACATTGAAACACGCCTGTCTTTATTGCTGCCGGAAGGGGTTACACTGGTGAGTCAAGAACAGAGCGTCATCGTGCAGGTTGGCGTGGCGGCGATTGAAACCAGCATTCGGATTGCGGTGGACGTCAGTGTGATTGGCCTGCCGTCAGAATACTCGGCCGAGTTTTCGCCCGCCAGCGTAGACCTGATACTTTCAGGCCCGGTGCCTGTGCTGGATGCCCTGACGACCGAGGATGTGCGCGTGTTTGTAGACCTAACCGACCTTGGGCCGGGCACGCATCTGGTTGAATTGAAAGGCGAAATTTTGCCAGTTGGCGTGACGATTGATTCGCTTACGCCCGGCAATATTGAGGTGATTATTCGCAGTGGCGCCAACCCGGCCACGCCCACCCGCACCCCGACTCCGATTGCGTTGCCGAGCAGTACGCCAACGCCGCGCCCCTGATGGGCATGGAAAGCAGGCTGTAATGAGTAAACCGGTTGTGGCGCTGGTAGGGCGCCCGAATGTTGGAAAAAGCACTTTGTTTAACCGCCTGACTGGCGAGCGGCTGGCGGTGGTGGATGATACCCCCGGCACGACCCGCGACCGCCTGCACGCCGAGGCCGACTGGAACGGCGTTTCGTTTGTGGTGGTGGATACCGGCGGCATTGACCCGACCGAGGTCAAAGTCGGCAGCGGGCGCGAGCCGCTTTCGATTGGCTCGGCTGACTTTATCCGCGAGATTCGCTACCAGGCCGAGGCTGCCATCCGTGAGGCGGATGCGATTCTGTTCCTGGTGGATGTGGAAACCGGCGTCACGCCCGCCGATGAGGAAGTGGCGGCCATCCTGCGCCGCCACCAGAAAGAAATCAATGGCCAGATGTTCCCGCCGGTATTAGTGGTTGCCAACAAGGCGGAAAGCAAACCGCGCCGCGACCAGGCGCTGGAATTCTATTCGCTGGGCATGGGCGAGATTTACCCCGTCTCGGCCCAGCACGGCACCGGAACGGGCGACCTGCTGGATGCGCTCGTGCTGGCGTTCAATACCGCCGGCAATATGGGCGAGGATGAAGAAGACGAACGCCCCAAAATCGCCATTGTTGGCAAGCCCAACGCCGGCAAATCCAGCCTGCTCAACCGCCTGCTGGGCGAAGAGCGGGTGATTGTCAGCCCGATAGCCGGGACGACCCGCGACGCCATCGATGAAAAGATGGTCTATGAGGGCGTGGAAATTTTGTTGATTGACACGGCGGGCATCCGGCGGCGCGGCAAGGTGGAGCCGGGCGTGGAGAAATACAGCGTCATCCGCGCCATGAAATCGATTGAGCGTGCGGATGTCGCCCTGCTGGTAATCGATGCCACCACCAGCATCACCAACCAGGACCAGCACATTGCCGGCTACATTCTGGAGGCGTGGAAGAGCACTGTGGTGGTGGTCAATAAATGGGACGCGGTGGACAAGGATGCCTATACGATGGAGGCCTATACCGCCCAGTTGCGCCGCGAACTCAACTTCATGGATTATGTGCCGATTCTTTTCATCTCGGCCAAGACCGGCCAGCGTGTTAACCAGGTGCTGCCAACCGCGCTACAGGTGCAGGAAGAACGGCTGGTGCGCCTCTCGACGGCGGATATCAACCGCGCCCTGCGCAAAGCGCAGGAAAAGCACGCCGCGCCCTCGCAGGCCGGCCGGCAACTGAAGATTTTCTATGGCACCCAGGTTCGGTCCGACCCGCCGACTTTTATGGTGTTCGTGAACGACCCCAAGCTGGTGCACTTTACTTACCGGCGCTTTCTTGAGAACCGTTTCCGGGAGTTGTATGGTTTCATCGGTACGCCGATTCGGTTTGTATTCAAAAAGCGCGGTGAAAAACCGTGAGGCAAGCTCATGACCGAAACACAACAACGTATTGTGCTGCTCATTCTGGCGCTGATTGCCGCAGCCGCCTATGTGATGATTGGCGGAAGTACGGTGGGTGTGTACAACCGTACATCGGATGACCTGTGCGAGGTATACCTGGCTTACAATCCGGATGGTGAGGGCTGGGGGCGGGATCGCCTGACGGGGCGCATTCCGCCCGGCCAGAGCCGTGATATCCAGCTGCCGCTGACTTTTGGCTGGTTTCAGGAAGGCCGCGAGGCAGGCTTCAGCGGGCGGGTACTCACCTGCGATGGGGTGGAGGCTTCGATTGAGGATGGCCTGCAAGGGAAACTAATCCTGCTGGAAGTGCGCTAGGAAAGATTGATTCTGGGACTAAGTTCTTATTTCGATGCCGGGGCGCAGACTGATGCGCCCCGACTTGCTTAATAAATCAAATTGGGCACTTGACACACAGTCCGGGTGGTTGTATTCTTGAATAGAATGACATGGTATATCTTGGAATAACCAGAACTCCTTATGACAACTGCCGACTCTGCCAAACCGCTTTACGAACAGGTCGCTGACCGCATCCTGGCGCGGATTGAATCCGGCGAGTGGGCGGATAATGAGCGCCTGCCCTCTGAAGCCGAATTATGCGCCCTGTTTGGGGTGGGTCGCAACACCCTGCGCCACGCCCTGCGGGAACTGGCGCAGGCCGGGGCGTTGAAAACCATTCATGGTATCGGGACGTTTGTGGCCGATGGCCGAACAGCCAAGACCGCCCAGTATTTGTATGGCTTCAGTCAGGAGATGGGGTTGGCCGGCAAGGCCGTGACCAGCCAGGTATTGACAGCGGAACTGCTTCCGGCGGATGCCAGCCTGGCGCGGCGGCTGGAGGTGCAACTGGGGGCCGAAGTGGCCTATCTGGCGCGCTTACGGCGGGTGGATGGCGTGGCAACGGCTTTGGAGCGGGCGTACCTGCCACATAATCTGTTCCCCGGCCTGCTGGGGCATAATTTCAGCCAGGAATCATTGTACGAAACTCTGGCGCAGGCATACGCTTCGCGCCCTGAGCGGGCCGAGCAGGAGATTGAAGCCGCCCTTGCCACCGAAGAAGTGGCCCGCTTGCTGGAAATGCAGCCACCGACGGTGGCGCTGGTGATTCGGCGGGTGACGCGGCGGGCAGATGGGGCGGTGATAGAATACGTTGAATCCGAATTGCGGGCTGACCGCTTCCGTTTTTACAGCGAACTGCGGCTGCGGGGCGGGCTTACACCCACTCTCTTCCAACGTTTACCTGTGATGACCACCCCCCAGGGCAATTGAAATGACCCTCCCGAGCGACTCCGAATTGCATGCAATTGTCCAGCGGGTGCTGGCGCGCACCCAGCCGCAACCGGGCACATCTACGCCACACGCAGCGGGCAAAGTCGTGGCGCTAGGCGCTGACCATGGCGGCTATGCGATGAAGGAAGCCCTGGAAAAAACGCTGGCCGAAAAAGGCTATGTGGTCATGGATTGCGGTACTCACAGCGAACAGGCCGTAGACTACCCCGATTTTGCGGCGGCGGTGGCGCGGGCGGTGGCCGAAGGCCGCGCCTGGCGCGGGGTGGTGGTGGATGGGGCCGGCATCGGCTCGTGCATGGCGGCCAACAAGGTGCGCGGCGTGCGGGCAGCCCTGTGTTATGACCACGCCAGCGCCAACAATGCCCGTGAACACAATGATGCCAACGTCCTGACGCTGGGGGCGGGCATGCTGGGGCTTAACCTGGCGCGCCAGATCCTGGATACGTTTCTGACGACTGAGTTTGGGGGCGGGCGGCACGCGCCGCGCGTGGCAAAGATCATGGCCCTTGAAAACAAGTGAATTGAGAGCGACCGATGAGCAATAACCCGATTGATGTGGAAAAACTGGTTGAGATTGTGGCACGCGAAGTCCTGCTGGCGCTGGCGGAGCAGGATGCCCACGCCGCGCATGGCGAGCATTGCAGCGAAGAGTGCGCCGAAGGTATTTGCGTGCGCACCTGCTTTGACCGGGTGGGGCAGGTGGTGAGCGCCGGGGCCACCCGCCTGACTTCATCGCTGGGCGGTATTCCGGATGACCCGAGCGTGGCGCACATGATTGACCATACGCTGCTGAAACCGGATGCGACCGCCGACCAGATTGCCCAGTTGTGCTTTGAGGCCCGCAAATACGGCTTTGCTTCGGTATGCGTGAACCCGTCCTTCGTGAAACTGTGTGCCGACCTGCTCAAAGGCACCGAGGTCAAGGTCTGCACGGTCATCGGCTTTCCGCTGGGGGCATCGGCCCCGGATGTGAAAGTCTTTGAAACCGAAACCGCCCTGCGGGATGGCGCCACCGAGATTGACATGGTGATTAATATCGGGGCGGTCAAGGCCCGCGATTTGGAACTGGTAGCCCGTGATATTCAGGGCGTGGTACGGGCCGGGCATGCCGCCGGGGCGCTGGTCAAGGTCATCATCGAGACTTCTTTGCTGAACGAAGAAGAAAAAGTGACCGCCTGCCTGCTGGCCAAGGAGGCGGGGGCGGATTACGTCAAGACCAGCACCGGCTTTGCAGGCGGCGGCGCGACGGTGGAAGATGTGGCTCTGATGCGCCGGGTGGTGGGGCCGGAGATGGGCGTAAAAGCCAGCGGCGGCGTAAAAGATTATGCCGATGCTGAAAGCCTGATTAAGGCGGGTGCGACCCGCATCGGGGCCAGCGCGGGTATCAAAATCGCCCAGGGCGAAAAAGACGCCCGGGCGGGAGTTGTGCCAGCGGCGGCCCCGGCGGGGAGCGGGTATTGATATGCAGATTGCCCGAATTATCGGTACGACGGTCGCAACCATCAAGGACCCGCGTTTGCAGGGCGCCAAATTGCTGCTGTGCCAGCCGACGGACATCACTGGCGGCCAGAATTTGGGCCAGCCTTTCGCGGCGGTGGATGTGGTGGACGCGGGCGAAGGCGACCTGATTCTTGTCTGTCATGGCTCGGCCGCCCGCCAGACGGCTACTACCAAAGATGCGCCGGTTGATTCGGTCGTGATGGCGGTACTCGATTCGCTGGAACTGGACGGCGAAACCGTGTTTCGCAAGGAATAGCCGCTATGCAAATTGCCAAAGTCATCGGCACAACGGTTGCCACCATCAAGCATGAAAAACTGGAAGGCCGGAAGCTTTTGATTCTGCGCCCCAGCGATGAAACGGGCGAAGTGTATGGCAAGCCCTTTGTGGCCGTCGATACGCTGGACGCGGGGGTGGGCGACCTGGTGCTGACGGCGCATGGTTCCAGCGGGCGCATGACGGAAATCACGGCTGGCGCGCCGGTGGATGCGGTCATCATGGCGGTGATTGACCGCCTGGATGTGCAGGGCAAGGCAACCTTTCGTAAAGGATAAGCAATGACCGAATACGACAAAGACCTGCGCTCGATTCAACAGGCCCGCCAGATGGTGGAGGCGGCCCACGCCGCCCAGCAACTCTGGGCCCAGGCCAGCCAGGAGCAAGTGGACCGCGTTTGCGCCGCCATGGCCGAAGCGGCCTATGGCGCAGCAGAACGGTTGGGGCGCATGGCGGCCGAAGAAACCGGCTATGGCGTACCGGAGCATAAGAAACTCAAAAACGAATTCGGTTCCATGCATGTCTGGAACAGTATCAAGGATATTAAGACCGTGGGGGTGGTGCGGCATGATGAAGCCAACCGCATCTATGAAATCGCCTGGCCGATGGGCGTGGTGGCGGCCCTGACCCCCAGCACCAACCCGACCAGTACGGTGATGAATAAAGTGCTGATGTCGGTCAA
>CAZEQN010000010.1:0-8383 GCA_964514335.1 uncultured Anaerolineaceae bacterium | reverse complement strand
TGGGGTGGTGGTGGCGCCACACCCAACGGCGGCCAAATGCTGTGTGGCAACCGCCCGGTTGATGGCGGCCGCGGCAGTGAAGGCTGGCGCGCCGGAAGGGCTGGTGCAATGCCTGTCGGAAATCAGCCTGCAGGGAACGCAGGAACTGATGCGCCACAAGCGCACGGCGGTCATCCTCGCCACGGGCGGCTCGGATATGGTGCGGGCGGCGCACTCGGTGGGCAAACCGGCCTACGGCGTTGGCCCCGGCAATGTGCCGGTGTATGTGGACCGCAGCGCCAACCTGGAACGCGCCGCCCGTTATATTGTTGCCAGCAAAGCCTTTGACCATTCCGTTATCTGCGCCACCGAGCAGGCGATTGTGGCCGACAAGCCCATCGCCGCCCGCCTGAAGCAACTGGTGCAGGCCGAGGGCGCGCATTTCGTCTCGCCCACTGAAGCCGACCTGCTGCGCAAAGCTTTGTTTTATGAGAACGGAGCGATTAACCCGCAGTCGGTGGGCAAGTCGCCGCAATATCTGGCGGCCATGGCGGGTTTTCGCGTGCCTGATTCAGCCCGTATTCTGGTGGCGGAGCTCACCCGTGTGGGCCGCGAGGAGCCACTCTCGCGTGAAAAGCTCACCACGGTGCTGGGATGGTATGAGGCCGAGGGTTGGGAGGCGGGCTGCGAAATCTGTCTGGCGATGATACATTTTGGCGGGCGCGGCCACAGCATGCTGATTCATGCCGAAGACCAAAATGTCATCATGCGCTTTGGCCTTGAGAAGCCAGTCTTTCGCATTGGGGTGAATACGATGGGTACGCTGGGCATGATTGGCCTGACGACCAAAGTTTCGCCATCGCTCACCCTCGGTTCGGGTGGGGTGGGCGGTTCGATAACCGGCGACAATATCACCGTGCGGCATCTGTTTAACATCAAGCGCATGGCGTTTGAAACGTCGCCGCCGCCGGAGCTGGCGGTGCGCCCCGGCGCCGTCCCGGCCGGCAATTTGCAGGGCACCAGCCCGGCCGAGCTGGAAGACATTGTGCGCCAGGTGGTGGCTGAAGTTTTGAAAACCGGCTGATGCCGGAACCAGAAGGAACTAACGGCAAGTTTGTGCCGATGGTTTGAAAAAGAAAATTCGAAACCAGATTTAAGGAGAATACTATGGCACAGGATCCAAATTTCATCGCTCTGGGAATGGTAGAAACCCGTGGGCTGGTCGGCGCGATTGAAGCCGCCGACGCGATGGTCAAGGCTGCTAACGTGGCCCTGATTGGCTCGGAGTATGTTGGCGGCGGTTTTGTGACCGTCATGGTGCGCGGCGATGTCGGGGCGGTCAAGGCTGCCACGGATGCTGGCGCAGCGGCCGCCAAGCGCATTGGCGAGCTGGTCTCGGTGCATGTCATCCCGCGGCCACACGAAAATGTGGAAATGATTCTGCCCCAGAGCAGCAAGGGCGGCATCGGCGGGCGTTCCGGCGACAAGAAATAACGCGTGGTCGCCGACACCGAATCAACCGCCCGGTTGGTTCGCGCCGCCCGCGTACTGCGCTGGCTGGATGACCCCGAGCCGCCCCCGCTGGCTACCGCGCCGGATGGCCCGCTATTCGTTGGGGCGGACCTCGGTACGGCCTACCTCACGCTGGTGGCGCTGGATGCGCAATTGCAGCCACTGGCAGGCGAGTACCAGTACGCCGAGGTGGCGCGTGATGGCCTGGTGGTGGACTTTGTCGGGGCAGTCGAGCGGTTGCAGGCCAGCAAAGCACGCCTGGAACGCCGCCTGGGTCGGACGCTGGAACACGCCCACAGTGGCTACCCGCCGGGCGTAGGCCCCGCCGAAGTGCGGGCCACCGCCAACGTGCTGGAAGCGGCGGGGTTTATCTGTAGCGGCCTGACGGACGAACCCAGAGCGGCCAATGCCCTGCTCGATTTGCAGGACGCCGCCATTGTGGATGTGGGCGGCGGCACGACTGGCATCGCCATCGTGCAGGGCGGGGAAGTGGTGTACACCGCTGATGAGGCCACTGGCGGCACACACTTCACGCTGGTGCTGGCCGGGTCGCAGAATGTGGATTTCGTTGAAGCCGAGCGACTGAAAACAGACCCGGCGCGCCAGGCCGAATGGCAGCAAACCCTGCGCCCGGTCATGGAAAAGGTCGCCAGTATCGCCCGCCGTCACATTGGCAATTACGCTGTGCCGGAAATTGTGCTGGTGGGCGGCAGCAGCGCCCTGCCGGGCATGGCCGAAGCTGTGCAGGAGTACACCGGCATCCCGGCCCGCGTGGCGCTGCATCCGGCGTTTGTGACGCCGCTGGGTTTTGCGGTGCGGGATGCGCAACTGGCGGCAGTGCCCGGTTGAAGTTGAATTTATGAAACCAAGGATGGTTGGCTATGTCTGATAATTTTTCATTACGTTGTTACTGTTATTTGGACCGGATGCAACCGCAGTATGCGGCGTTCGTTGGCTCGGTGACGCAGGGCGACCTGCCGACGGAAGGCATGGCGGCTCTGTATGTGGAGATGGCCCCCGGTAACGAGGCCTTCCGCATGGTGGATATCGCTGTCAAGTCCACCGAAGCCAAACCCGGCGCGCAACTGGTGGAGCGCGAATTTGGCATGTTTGAGGTGCATTCCAAGAAGCAATCGGATGTCCTCGAAGCCGGACGGATTGTGCTGGAGCGTCTCGGGCTCAAAGAAACAGACCGGATTAAGCCCCAGATTGCCTCGACCCAGTTGATTACCAACGTGGACCCGTACCAGGCGCAGTTGCTCAACCGTTTCCGGCGCGGCAGTATGCTGGTGCCGGGCGAGACCCTGCTGGTAGTGGAAGTGGCCCCGGCGGCGTACATCAACCTGGCTGCCAACGAAGCTGAAAAGAAAGCCACAATCAAGATTCTGCATGTTTCTTCGGTCGGGCGGTTTGGCCGAATGTGGCTCTCCGGCAGCGAAGCGGAGATGATTGCCGCCCGGGATGCCGCCATTCAGGCCATGGAAAGCCTGGAAGGCGTGGCCGGATAGTGGAAGTGGAGTCCCCGAATGCCGAAGACTTTTTATACTGAACGTGATATCGAAGACCTGGCTGCACGCGGGGTGGACAGCCTGCAACTGACGGATGATGTGGTGGTCACGGACCAGGCGCGTGAGCGGGCAGGCAAACTCGGCCTGCGGCTGGTGCGCGGCACGGCCGTTGTGGCGACACCTGTTGCGCCGGCTGCCAAGCCGACAATTGCGCATAGCCAATTAGCTACCGTTCAACCTGCTCCTGCAACGCTGGAACAGCGGGTGCTGGCGGCGGTGCAGGCCAAACTGGGCGGCAGTGTGGATGCCAAACTGCTCGAAACGATTGTTAAGCGCGTGCTGCAAAACGTAGGCGGCAAATAAATGCTGCTTGGCAGAGTGCGCGGCACGGCGGTCGCCAGCATCAAAGCCGCGGAAATGGCGGGCATGAAGCTGCTGGTGGTAGAGCCGCTTAACCGCCGGCTGGAACCGGCCGGGCCGTTGCAGGTGGCGGTGGATGTGGTGCAGGCCGGGCCGGGCGACCTGTGCGTGATGGTGCGCTCGCGTGAGGCGGCCCTGGCGATGGACATCCACAAATTTGTGCCGGTCGACCTGGCCCTGGTGGGGATTGTGGATGAACTCACGGTTCGCCCAGATGGGGAGTTTGACTTTACCCTCAAGGCTGGCAACACCAAATACACCTGATATGGACAGCGCTTTTCGGATTTTTCGCCTGCGTGGTATTGATGTCTTCATCCATGTAACCTTTCCTCTTATTCTGGTCTGGGTTGGCCTTTCCTATGGCGTATTGCAGGGGCGCGGCTGGAGCGGGGCGTTGTTTGGCGTGGTGGTTACGCTGCTGTTGTTTACGGTTGTGTTGCTGCATGAGTTCGGCCACGGGCTGGTTGCCCAGAAATTCGGGGTCGAGGTCAAGCGCATTGTGCTCTTGCCGCTGGGCGGCGTGGCCCAGTTGGGGCGCATCCCGGAGAAACCAGCCCGGGAATTTCTGATTGCGATTGCCGGGCCGGCGGTAAATTTTGCGCTGGCGCTGGCCATGCTGCCTTTCGTGCCCCTGATTTTTCCTGACCTTAATGCCTACTCGCTGCAAGCCGCCTTTCGGCTATTTGGTGAGCTGGATGCCCGGGCGATTTTCCTGTACTTATTCATTTCCAATATTTTTCTGGCGGTGTTCAATCTCATTCCGGCCTTTCCGCTGGATGGCGGCCGGGTGTTGCGCGCCCTGCTGGCTGCCCGCCTGGAGTACGGCCGCGCCACGCGCATTGCGGTGTGGATTGGGCAGACGCTCGCCTGGGGCATGGGCCTGTGGGGTTTTGCCACCGGTAACCTGTTTCTCATCCTGATTGCGTTATTTGTGTATATGGGCGCGGCGGCGGAAGGGCAGGCGATTGGGCTGCGGGCTGCACTGGATGGCCTGACGGTGGAGCAGGCCTACTCGCGCCGGGCGATGACGGTTGGCCCTGACCAGACCATTGGCGAGGCGGTGCAACTGGTGCTGGGGTCGTTCCAGAGCAATTTTGCGGTATGCACGGATGGGCAAGTCGTTGGCATGTTGACCTATGGGAAACTGGTGGCGGCTCTCGAAGAGCATGGTCGCACGGCCCGCATTGGGACGGTGATGGAAACCGAGTTCCCTACCATTCAACCGGACGCCAAATTATTCGAGGTGGAAGAGCAACTGGCCGCCCACCAGCGCGAAGCCGTGCCGGTAACGCAGGATGGCCGTTACCTGGGCCTGATTGCATGCGGCGACATCGCCGAGGCGGTGCGGCTGCTGACAATCCTCAAGAGGCAAAAATGATTCTGGCAAAAGTGGTCGGCACGGTAGTTACAACCATTTCACACCCACACTATAAAAATCGGCGTTTGCTGGTGGTGCAGCCGCTGGTTGGGCCGGGTGAACCGCCCGAGGGCGACTTTCTGGCGCTGGACGCGACCCAGGCGGGCATTGGCGATACGGTGCTGGTGAACCGGGAAGGCAACGGCGCACGCGGCGTTCTGGAGAACCCGGATGCGGCCGTGATCTCTGTGATTGTGGGGATTGTTGACAGCCTGCACCTGCCGAACGAAGCCAGATCGTAATTTGCAAACATGCATTCGCGGCGCGGGAGTATAATGCGCCCTTGTTAAAGGACCCCTCCCATGGCCGAGCAACCCTCGTTTTCTGACCCGTTCCCCGAAGACCCGCCCGCGGTACAACCCAACTCCTGGTTGCGCGGCTTTCTGGTGGAAAGCCTGCAAACCATTTTGCTGGCGCTGGCGCTGTTTGCGGCGATTAACTTCTTTACCGCCCGCATCCGGGTGGAAGGCCACAGCATGGAACCCAACTACCACCACAACAACTATGTGATTGTGGCGCGCTGGGCGTATTGGCTGGGCGACATCCAGCGCGGCGATGTCGTGGTCTTTCCCTATCCCAACAACCCGGAGGAAGATTACATCAAGCGCGTCATTGGCCTGCCCGGCGACCGGGTGGCGGTGCGGGGCGGTTTGTTGCTGGTGAACGACCAGATTGCGGTGGAGGACTATCTGGCCGAGCCGATGGCGCGCGAGTTCCCGGAAGTTACCGTGCCAGAAGGACACATCTTTGTGATGGGGGATAACCGGAACGATTCTTCTGATTCGCGGCGCTGGGGCGCGCTTTCGATGGAGGCTATTCTGGGTAAGGCCGTGCTGGTGTACTGGCCTTTTGCGGACTTTCATTTCATCCAGAGCCAGCCGCCCCTGTTGATAACACCCTGACGCCCACAGCAGACCCGCCCGAAGTGGTGACCTTATTGGAGACGGAAGCCGCGGTGTTACGAGCGCGGCGACTTCGTGGGCTACAGTGGGCTAAAGCCCACTGTCTGGTAAGCAATCAGCAGATCAGATAGAGGGCTGAAGCCCGCTGCGATATCCAGAACTCTCGGATGACCACCAACTTCACCATTCCCAATTCTGCCGATTGCTTGACCGACATGGTGCAGGATGGTACAATCTGCCCGCTTAACCCCTGACGCCCCCATCGTCTAGGGGACCAGGACGTGACCCTTTCAAGGTCAAGACCGGGGTTCGAATCCCCGTGGGGGCACAAGGCGAGAGGAGACCACGGTCTCCTCTTTTTGTTTGCTGGGTGCGCGTGCGGGGCAACTATGCCGTATAATCTAAATGCGATGGAGAACGAAACTACCAACGGGCAGGCGGTTCTTGAATCGCCAGTACAACCGGGCCGCTGGGGGGATTTGGCCCTGTACATCTTTGGCGGCTTTGGGTTGTTCCTGGCCGCCAGTGTGGCCGCAGCGCTGGTTTTCCCCGAACTTACTGTAACCGTAACCCTCGTCGCCATCCTGATTAACTTTATATTCATCGGCGGCGCAGCGCTGGTTTTCGGTATCCGGCGCGGGCGGCTCTCGTGGGCTGAGATGGGTCTGTCGCCCGCCCGCTGGAAGCCGGAGTACCTCCTGCTGGTGATTGTGGGTACTTTTGTGCTGCTGCCGATACGCGCCCTGTTGGGGCTGGCGGTGCAGTTGCTGGTGGAAGGCAATCTGGACAGCCTGATGGCCCGCCAGGACATGATTTTGCCGGCCGATATCAGCCTGCCAGGTTTTCTGGCATTGCTGGTGGGGGTCGGGCTGCTGGTGCCGGTGGCCGAAGAACTGTATTTTCGCGGCTTGTTGCAGGGCTGGCTGCGCCAGCGCCTGGGGCTGTGGGGCACGGTGCTGGTCAGCGCCATCGTATTTGGGCTGGCGCATTTTGACTCGATTGGCGTGGTGGTCTCAGCCATGATTATGGGGGTGTTGATGGGCTGGGCGTATGAACGCACTCGCTCGTTGTGGGTCACGATTGGGATGCACGCGCTGACCAACACGACCGCCATGTTGCTGGGCGGGCTGGGGCTGTTGCTGGAAAAGTGGTTGCTCGGATGAAAAGCGCCCGCGCGGTTGGCCTTACAGAATCTTTACAGCAGCGCCGCATAGGTAAAATGGAGCGCATGGATGGCGCGGGCTGGGATGAAGCCGAAGTCCTGGCGCAAGCCCAGGCGGGGGATAAAGAAGCCTTTGGCTGGCTGTTTGACCATTTCTTTGATGATATTTTTCGTTTTGTAAACGCCCAGTTGCCCGAAACGGCAGATGCTGAAGACGTTGCCCTTGAGGTTTTTGTCAAAGCCTGGGATTATTTGCCGCGCTACACTGCCCGCGGCCACTCGTTTTCAGCCTTTCTGTATAGCGTGGCCCGCAATGCGGTGGTGGATTTTTACCGCCGCGGGAAAGACCGCGGGGCGGCGGCACTGGAAGACAACCTGCTGCCAGATACCAGCCCGTTGCCGGAGGAGCGAGTCATTGCCGAACGCGAGCGCGAAGACCTCTACCGGGCGCTGGCCCAGCTGCCTGATGACTACCGCGAAGTGCTGATTTTGCGCTTTATTAACAATCACTCACTCGAGGAAGTTACGGCCGCGATGAATCGCTCGCCTGGCGCGGTGCGGGTGCTACAGCACCGTGCTCTGAAAGCGCTGCGCAAGGTTCTGGAAGGCCGGGCGCGACCATGACTGTAGTACCTGTAACAATCGCGTTGTCCATCCGTTAGAAGTATTAATTCAATTTGTGTGCATTGTTGAGGAATTACTTGAAAGCCTGGTTGAGTAAGAACGAATTTATTGCCCCGCAAGACGAGGCCGTTGTGCGCTGGTTGCAGGGGCAGCGGAACAGCATTGCGCCGCGCCCGGAGGGGCGAGCGCGGATTAAGCGCGCTGCCCTAGGCCAACTGGCCGCCCGGCGGCGGGCGCGCTATCAACCCGGTTGGGCGATGCGAATGGCCCAGGTTGGACTGGTCTTGCTGCTGTTCCTCTCGGCCGCGGGCGTTTCAAGCGCCGCCGCCAGCAGCCTGCCGGGCGAAGCCCTCTATTCGATTAAGGTGATGATGGAAGAGTGGCGGCTGGCCATGGCGGCCACGCCCGAGGTGGAGGCCGATATCCTGGCTGAACTGCTGGAGATACGGCTGGCTGAACTGGCCGAACTGGAAGCGGCCGGTAATTCAGAAGCGATATCAGCCGGGTTGGCGCGCTTGCTGGCCAACCTCACCGCGGCCGAAACCCTGCCCGCCACGCCTGCTCTGACCCAAAGCCGCTCCAACAGCGAAGCCGCCCTCCTGCGGGCGCTGGAGCATGTGCCGCCCCAGGCCCAGCAGGCGATTCAGGCCGCCCTGGCACGTTGGAATTACACTCCCGCCATGCAGCCAGTACCGGACGAGGCTGCGCTGGCTGCTACGGCAGCCAGCCCCACGGCGACGCCGACCGAGTTTTCACCGCCTTCGCCTACAGTTGGAAGCAGCCCGACCCATGTGGCTCCCACCAGCGCTGTCAGCGGACCTGTTTCCAGCCCGACATCCAGTCCCCCAGAGGAAGAGGA
>CAZEQN010000009.1:18658-23585 GCA_964514335.1 uncultured Anaerolineaceae bacterium | reverse complement strand
GGGTTGACTCTCATTGCATTGCGGGGGTCCGGCGGACTATAGCTTGGGGGTGGTTGCTGGCGGTTTAACCACAGAGTCTGGCAATGTGGCTTTGCCACATCGCATGCAGAAGCCGCAGGCTTCTGCCCAGAGGTGCAGAGAAAAGCAAAAAGGGAGTTGTTTTACCTGCGAACTATTTCTCTAACAGAGGTAGCCGGGATTCCGGAGTTGGCAAGCCAACTCTTGCGCTCGGAATGACAAGCCGGGGGTAGTTGTGTTTGGGGCGCGGCTGGCTATAATTAGGCATGAGCGCGGGCGATTTTACACAGAGTTTACAACTTCGGCAAAACGCGGGGAAAGCCCGCATCTTTAACAGCCGAATAGGCAAATTCACTCAACCAGACACCATTATTCCGGGCGCGGCCAACCCGCAGGCGTTCAATAGATACGCGTATGTGCTGAACAACCCGGTGAATTTTGTGGATCCGAGTGGGCATGAGCCTAGCTGTGTACGATATTTAGATAATCAGTGTGTCGTATCCAAGACTAATGCGGGAAATTCCGTTGTAAGAGATTTAGTACCTGAACGAAGTGTGGGGAAATCATCCGATCAACAGGTAGAACCTGAGCCATGTTACGGATTGCCATCATATTTGTATCAATGTGATGGGCCAATAGGGTGGATAGAAGATCGGTTAGTTGATGTAGCAAAAATCTCTCAGGAAGTCGCTAAGTTTATGAGCGGAGGCGGGGCCCTCGCAGAGGGGGTGGGAACTTTAATGGGTTGTGGTCTATTAGATGCTGGGCTTGCAGGCTGCATTCAAGGTTTTAGGATGGGCAATCTCTTTCATAGGACCATAACTAACCCGATAGAGTCGTGGTTGGGAACAATTTCATTGTATTCAACTGCTCTTAGTGATCTACTTAACGGGAGCACAAGAGCAGATTTCTCTACGGGAAATCTTGTAATCGGTGAGGCAACGGCTACTTCTTATGTCACGTATTTAATTGGAAAGGTGAATAAAGTAGGTATTGTCGATTTTGCAATAGATGCATATGCAGTTTCATATAATGATGGAGAAATTAGTGGGGTAACAATGCCTCCTCAACCCTTTATCTTGTCTCCAAGTTACGCAAATATTAACCCAGGTCACGTAGATGGCAACTTACCTTATCTATATATTCAGATTGGGGAGGATTAAAGACAAGATGAGGAGTACTTGAGATGGGATTTTCAATTACAGTATTCGCACTAATATTTCTATTTGCTTTAGCGCAGATATTTATTGAAAAGATGAGCCCCGTCATAGAAGAGCTTCTTACTTATTTGCTATTCTTTACGTGTGTTGTCTTGTTTTATTTTGGTTTACCAGAATCGCAAATTGTGCCACGAATTGTTATTAGTACAATTTGTGCTTGTGCAATTACTTGGTTCTCGATTATCGAAAGTAAAAAAATCAGGGCAATGCGAAAGAAAGATATTGCTCAGGGAAAAGAAAAACTCCAGCAAGCAATTGAGAAGACAAGTAATAAAAGAAGGGATGAAGGTGTTCAAAAGTAGAAAATTCGTCAAGCCAGCATCTAGCTTCATAACTCCTCAAAAAAGTTTTACAACCTGTTTACAACCTGACCCAGGTAACCCCGGAAGACTGACGGGCGCGGCCGCTTCAGCCCGGCGCGTGACTTGCCTGCCATTGGCCGTAGTCCGTGCTATCATTGCGGCATGGCCGAGCAACGTGAGCGTATCCTGGTGGTTGAAAATGACCCGATGGTAAGCGACCTGATCGCGCGCCAGGTCCTGGGCGCCCAGGGCTACCAGGTAAAAGTCGTCACCGAAGCGGGCAGCGCCCTGCAGGAAATTTTGACGTTCTCGCCGGATGTGGTGATTGCCAACCTGGACCTGCACGGTTTCAGCGGCAAGGACCTCATGGCCGCGATTGCCTCTCAAAATGTACTCATTCCGGTGCTGGTGATTGCCCCCAAGGACCAGCAAAAAGACATCATTCAGGCCTTTCGCCTCGGCGCGTCTGACTACATCCCCACCCCCGTCCGTGAAACCGAAGTCGCTTCGGTGGTCGAGCGCGCCCTGAAAACCGTGCGCGCCCGCCGCGAGCGCGAGGGGCTGCGTCAGCAATTGGAACGCACCAATCAGGAACTGCAACGCCGGGTGAGCGAACTGACGACCCTCTTTGGGGTCGGCAAGGCGGTGACCTCGGTTACCGACCAGCGCAAGCTGTTCAAGATGATTCTGGAAAGCGGCCAGAAAATCACTCGCGCCGACATCGCCTGGCTGCTGATGCTGGATGAGCGCAGCGGCAAATACATCTTAAGCGACCATATCAACCTGCCCAAGTCGCTGGAAGAATTCATGAACCAGCCCTGGGATGATGGCATCAGTTCGCTGGTGGCGCTCTCGGGTGAAACCCTCACCCTCCATGGCGAAGCCCTCAAGCGTTTCAAAATCAGCACGCTTGGCCAGGCGGCGATGGTGGTGCCGGTCAAGGCGGGCAAGAATGCCATCGCCCTGCTGGTGATGTTGCGCAAAGCCAACAAGGAATTTGAAGCCAGCGACAAAGCCATGCTGGAAGCCGTCAGCGACTATGCCTCCATCTCGCTGGTCAACTCGCGCCTGTTCCGCGCCCTGGACCAGCGCGCCGCCAGCCTGCAAACGGAGATGGAAAAGAGCCACTCCACCGAGCAGGCCAAGGACGAGATGGTGCAGAACGTCTCGCATGAACTGCGCACCCCGCTGGTGGCTGCCAAAGGCTATGTGGATATGCTGGTCAATGGCGACCTCGGCGACCTGGTCGCCGAGCAGCGCGATGCCCTTGGCATAGCCCAGCAGAAACTGGTGCGGGTGCTGGAGCTGGTGGAAGCCATGACGCTGATGATGGAAAGCGCCGCCCCCAAAAACCCCAAAGACCACAATCTCAACGACCTCGCCAGCCAGGCCCTTGGCCGCTACCAGACCCAGGCGCGCCAGGGCAATGTGAAATTGAGCGCCCAACTTCCCAAAGAACCGCTGATTGTGCATGTGGATGAAGACCAGTTGAGCATTGTCTTTGACCAGTTGCTCTCCAACGCCATCAAGTTCAGCCCCAACGGCGGCCCGGTGACCATCGCCATCCAGCGCGGGCGCGACAACACCGTCCAGGTATCCGTGGCAGACAAGGGTATTGGCATCAGCAAGAAACACCTCAACGAGATTTTCGAACGCTTCTATCAGGTGGATGGCTCCACCACCCGCCAGTTCGGCGGGCTGGGAATTGGCCTGGCCCTGGTACGCGAAATCATCACCGCCCACGGTGGGCAGGTGGCCGTAGAAAGCAAGGTGGAGCAGGGCACGACCGTTCACTTCATGCTGCCGCTCAAGCAATAAAGGGTTGCCATGGCTTCGAGCAAGAAACGCATTCTGCTCGTGCTGGCCGATGAAGACACCATCCGGCTGGTGCAGCAACACATCCTCACTGGCGCAGCGTACGATGTCAGCGTAACCCGCCGCGCCGAGGAAGCCCCGGCGGCGGTCGCCCGCCTGCGCCCCGACCTGCTCATCCTCGGCGATTCCCTGCCGGATGGCGACCACCTCGCTCTTGCCGCCCAACTCCTCGAACATCAACCCACGCTGCCCATCATCCTGTTCTCTTCTTCCCAGGAGGGCAACCTTTCGCGGCAGGCCATTCGCCTGGGCCTGGTGGATTGGATTACCCCGCCGATTGGCGTGGAAGACTTCAAAGATGCCGTGCAGCGCGGCCTGGCCCGCAGCCAGCACTGGCATGCCTGGCTGCAGCAGGAAGCCACCCGGTACACCGGCCCGCTGCTGCAACAGGTGGATGAACTCCAAACCCTGGCGCGCGTTGGTCGTACGGTTACGGCCCAACTGGAACTGGACCGGGTGCTCTCGGCCGTAGTGGATGCCGCCGTAGACCTGACCGGCGCGGAAGAAGGCAGCCTGCTGCTGCTGGAACGTGAAACCGGCGACCTCTACATGCGCGCCGCCCGCAACTTCAAGGATGAGTTTGTGCGCACCTTTCGCATCAAGGCCGAAGATTCGCTGGCCGGCGAAGTGCTGCGCACCGGCGAACCGCTGTTTTTTGATGCCGAATCGCCCCATAAACTCAAGACCGAATATCTGGTGCATGCCCTCATTTATGTGCCGCTGACGGCCCACGGCGAAACGGTGGGTGTGCTGGGGGTGGATAACCGCGCCACCGCCCGCCCATTTGAAAAGCGGCACGCCGTCCTGCTTACCGCCCTGGCCGACTATGCCGCCATCGCCATTGAAAACGCGCGCCTGTTTGCCGAAACCGAAGCGGCCCGCGGTAACCTCGAAAGCATCCTGACCCAGATTACGGATGGCGTGATTGTGCTGGATACCGCCGACCGGGTGCTGCTGATGAACCCGGCCGCTCGCGCCATTCTCGGCCTGCCTCCGGATGGCCTGAACGGCCAACTGGCGAATGAGGTGCTGCCAGACAAAACCATCCGCCAGGTGCTGGCGGGCGAATCAGTCAATACCTCCCAGATAGAAATTGAAGGTCAGGACAAGCACGTATATGACCTGCAAATTACGGCCATTGAAGGCGTTGGCCGGGTCATCACCCTGCACAATATTTCCTATCTGAAAGAAATTGACCGCATTAAGAGCGAGTTCGTCAACACCGTATCGCATGACCTGCGCTCGCCGCTGACCGCCATCCTCGGCTATGTGGAGCTGATTTCCCGCGTGGGGCCGGTTACGCCCCAACAGGAGGAATTCATCGGGCGGGCGGTGGAAAGCGTGGATAACATCACCCACCTCATCACCGATCTGCTGCATCTGGGGCGGGTGGAAATAGGGGCCGACCCGTTTGAGCCGCTGGCCCTGCCGCCGATTATTGAAGCCACACTGGATGGCTTCCGGCCGCAGGTGGACAAGAAGCAACAGGCGCTGACTGTGGAAATCTCCCCT
>CAZEQN010000009.1:0-18648 GCA_964514335.1 uncultured Anaerolineaceae bacterium | reverse complement strand
CATCAGCGGCAGCACGGTGCGCCTGCGCCAGGTGCTGGATAACCTGATTGGCAATGCCATCAAGTACACGCCAGTTGGCGGTCAGGTCTCGTTGCTTTGCAGGGAAGAGGGCGGCCAGCTCATTCTGGCGGTGGCGGATACCGGCGTGGGCATCCCGGCCGAGGAGCAGAGCCGGATTTTTGACCGCTTCTACCGCGCCACGAATGTACCCGCCGACAGCCAGGGCACCGGCCTGGGGCTGGCGATTACCAAGCAGATTGTGGAAAACCACGGCGGGCGCATCTGGTTGCAGTCCGGCCCGGACGGCACGACCTTTACGGTGGTGCTGCCCGCCGCCGGCGCGCCGGATTGAAAAGACCGCCCCAGGGCGGTCTTTTTATTGGGGGTCAGCCGTAGAGGCCGCGCGTGCCTTCCGGCTCGCGCTGGGCGCGGTGCTGGTCGCGGTAGGCCCCCAGCCGCGAGTCGATTTCGGTGGAGAGCGCCATCCAGTCCTTGACGAACAACAGGAAGCCTTTTTCCTTGGGGTTGAACATAAATTTTGGCAGGAAGAGCTTCATCACTCCCATCGGGCGCGGGTAGTCTTTGACCGCCAACGTCATCACCGTTTTGCCGAAGTAGGGTAGCAGAAAGCGGCGGTCAGCCCATTTCATCTGGCGCGGGTGGTATAGCTTGCCCAGCTCAATCGGCCGGATGCCTTTGATGCTGCCCAGCGGGATTTTCAGGCGCAGAAAGGGCGTGGCAAGCAACACATGCTCGGCTTTGACCTGCACATAGCCCATTTTGCGCACCATCAGGGCGAACAGGGTGCCAAGCACGCTGACGACCATGGCGAGGATCAGGCCGCTATCGGCCAGCGAGCCAATCTGGATGCCGAGCAGGTCGGGCGCGAAGTACCAGAGGGGAATGAGAAAGAGCGCCAGCAACAGCAGGGAACGCCAGACGCGGTCCATGCTGTGTTTGTAGAACAGGAGGATGTGTTTCTTGCCGGTTTTTTTGGTCGCCATGGCAGAAGAATTAAACCCGTTGAATGGATAGACTTAGTGTACCGGGATTTGGTACGGCGGGCAAATGGGAGAAAGGTCAGGGCGGCGCGGCGGGAGTGTTCAATCCAGCCGAAGGATATCGCGCTTAATCGCCTCTGTCACCGCGGCGGTACGGTCATCTACCCCCAGTTTGTCAAAGATATGGAGCAAATGTGTTTTTATCGTGGCTTCGCTGATATGCAGGAACCGGGCGGCTTGTTTGTTTGTATCGCCGGCGGCCACGCGTTCCAAGACTTCAATTTCCCGCGTTGTTAAACTTTCTTCACCCGGGTTTCGCATTTTACTGAACAGGCGCGCCGCGATATTGGGGGCGACCACGGTTTCTCCGCGGGCGGTGGCCTCAATGGCGCTGAATAAATCTTCGCGCGGTACATCTTTCAACAAATACCCGGTGGCGCCTGCTTCAATGGCGGGCAACAAATCGGAATCGCTGTCGTAGGTTGTCAGGACCAAGATGGGTTGGGTGGGCCGCAGTTTGCGGATTTCCCCGATGGCCGTCACGCCATTCATTACGGGCATTTTCAAATCCATCAAGATGACATCCGGGTTCAAGGCCTCTACCTGCTTCAGAGCTTCGGCCCCATTCTCTGCCTGCCCGACGACATCAAAGCTGCCTTGTCCGGTGAGCATGCCCACCAGGCCATTGCGTACAACGGGATGGTCATCCACGACTAAAATTTTTATCTTTTTCATCCCAACTCCACGATTGGAATTTCCACAGCCAGGGCCGTGCCCGCGGACAATTCGCTTTCAAGTTTTAAGGAACCGCCCAGTTTTTCAATCCGTTCGCGCATCCCAATCAGGCCATAATGCCCATCCGGGATGCCTTTATCCAGCTCAAACCCCACCCCATCATCGGTGACATCCAGCACCACCAGGTCTTGCATATAGGACAATGTGATACTTGCGCTGGTTGCCCTGGCATGCTTCTCAATATTGTGGAGCGCTTCCTGTAAGGTTCGAAGCAGCGCAATCTCAATTTCCGGGTGCAAACTGATGAATTGCCCCGTAGTAATCAACGAAGTTTTAATGCCGCTTCTTTCCTGCCAGGCTTTACAAACGCGGGCATAAGCTTGTGGCAAATTGGCTTGCTCCAGTTGTTCGGGGCGCAGCTCCCAAACCAGGCGGCGCGCCTGCTCCAGGCTCTCTCGGGCGGTATCACGCGCTAACCGAATTTGCTCACCCATGGCAGTTTCATTGCCGGAGGATAAAGTCTGCTCGGCTGTTTCCAGAAGCATCACAATACTGGCGAAGCCCTGGGCCAGCGTATCATGAATTTCACCGGAAAGCCTTTGGCGTTCTTCCAGCGCTCCTTCGCGGCGCTTGGCTTCAGACAACTCGGTTTGGGTGATTTCAAGCTGCCGGATTAATTCCTTGCGCTGAATGCTTTGCTGAATAATCGCCGAAACCCAATGACCAAAAAACAGCGTCCCCACCCCGCCGAGGATGAAGCTCCATACCAGCGGGGAAGAGAATGAAAACGCCTCCCCGGCTTCTTTAAGTTGCTGATGGAGCATTGCCCCAATCAGCACAAACACCGCGGCGATTGCCTATCGAATGGGCAGGTTGCGAAACACCTGGCTGAAGAGACCGAAGAGGGCGAAATAGTAAGCCGGCGAAAACCCGACCAGGATAAACCAGAACAGAATGTCGCCAATGACAACGATGAACCGCTTCCAGGGGCGGTCTTCCCACGACTGCAACTCGTGAAAAGCCCATTTCATGCCGCCCCAATGCCAGACCATCATACCGGCGGACAATACCCAGACCAGCGCAACCCGGGCTGGCGGATTATCCTCAAAGGCATAAAAGGCCATGGAGAGCAAAATGCTGGAGTAATACAGCAGAGCCCACAACCAATCCCATTTCAAAACCACATCATCGTTTTTAGCGCTCATCTTGTTCACCATTAGCCCCTTGCCCAGCCACCACAATACTGGAAGGGTTTTTGCATCACTTTGCTCACTCCCAACGGAATGTGTAGCGAGAAACTACCAGCCCGACCACCAGCATTCCCAGCACGACAACCAGCGATATCATGTTCAAGCTGTTCTTCAACCATATCTCTTCTATCAAAATTACAACATGGGTTAAGGGTAAGGCAAGGCCAATTTTTTGTACAACGTCCGGCATGATGTAGCGCGGCATGGCCGCTCCGGAGAGAAACAGCATTGGGTACAGCACGGCCATCCCCAGCGCCTGGGCAGCCCGCGCTGTGGGCATGACCCCGGCCAGCACGAACCCAACGGCGAAGAAGCTAAGCGCGCTTACTGCAATCGCGGGAATGATATTGCCAAACCCGGTGGGCATTCGTAAATTGTAGAACGAAGTCCCGACGAGATACAGCAATAGGATTCCTGCGGCGGACATGACAACCTGGGTGATTACCTGCGCCCACAGCAAGTAGCCAGACTGGAGGGGGGTGGCGCGTAAGCGGCGCAAAATGCCCTGATCGCGGTAATTGGCTAATGTAACCGGAATGTTCAACATCCCAATCGTGCCAATAATCATCCCGATATAGCCCGGGACAGATAAATCTACCTGACCATAGCCGCCCAAACGGGCTTCGGCCTCATTGCCGAAAATGGAGCCGAACAAAATCATCAGCATCACCGGGAAGACCAGCGTGAAGAACAGGGCAATTGGCTCACGAAATTGTAACTTCAATTCCATTGTAGTAAGTTTCAGTAGGGTTTTCATTTTCAGCTCCTGATAAAAGATCGGATTTTGTGATGTAGGGCGTTAGTCGCGAATTTTGCGGCCGGTCATTGCCAGGAAGACATCTTCCAGCGAAGCGTGGTGGACCTGCAAATCGGCCGGGGAGATGTCTTTTTCTGCCAAGGCCACGGCCACTTTGGCCAGCAACGCGCCGCTGCCGCTGACGTGAACTTGAGAACCTTCGCGCCGCACCGTGGAGACCCCGGGCAGCGCAGCCAGAGAATCGGCATTGAAATCGGCCGGGGCGGTAAACCTAATCCGGGATTCGGCCTTCAGGCCGGCAATTAAATTGGCGGGGGTGTCCAGGGCAATGACCTGGCCCTGATCGATAATGGCCACTCTGCTCGCCAATGCTTCTATTTCATCCATATAGTGAGTGATTAGCACCACTGTTTTGCCCTGGGCCCGAATTTCCTTGACCAGGTCCCAGGTGGCGTGCCGGGCGGCCGGGTCCAGGCCGGTGGTCAACTCATCCAGAAACACAATTTCCGGGTCATTGATGAGGGCCAGCGCAATGAATAAGCGTTGCTTTTGCCCGCCAGATAAATTATCAAACTGGGTGTTGCGTTTGTCGCTTAAGCCCCATTTTTCCAGCAGGGGTTCCCACGGAATCGTATGTTCGTAAAAAGAAGAATAGAGATCCAGGGCTTCCCAGACTTTCATGCGGCTGGGGATGGCCGCAAGTTGCAGTTGAATGCCAATGCGGTTGCCCAGCGCTTTCGAATCCACCTGCGGGTTGAGCCCCAGCACAGTTACCTTGCCCTGGTCTGGTTTACGAAGCCCAATGATGGATTCAATCGTGGTGGTTTTGCCAGCGCCGTTGGGGCCAACAATGCCAAAGATTTCACCTTCCTGTACGGAGAATGAAACATCCTTAACCGCCACAGTTTCGGCGTACACTTTGCGGATGTTCTGTACAGTTATTACCTGATTCATGTTCGCTCCTTCTTTTCCGGGTGTTTAATACTCACCGCGTACTAAAAAACAGATAAACGAGACCGATGCTGATGGCGCCCACCGGCCATACTTTTGCCGGGTCGAACCCCAACATGGCCGCCCCAACAAAGAAGAAGGGGAACAGCATGGGAATGAGCGCATAGAGCACGCGCGCATTGATTTCGCCTTCGTGTTGGTAGATGCGGTAGGCCGCCAGCCCAAACCAGTAGACAGGCAACAAGGCCATGATGACCCAGGGGCTATGCCCAAACAGGTCAAGGTCAGAGGCGCTTAGCAGGTATAAAAGGCCGAACACAATCAGGAACCCGCCCATTTGCTGCTGTCTGCCCAACCGGCTGTGATGGCTAACAAAATTCTGTTTCATCGCTACACTCCTTTTGTTTTGAATTGTCAGCCATAGGATAGCGTCAGGGCGCGCAAATGCCACCCAGCCAATGGTGGATTTTGAACTTGCATCAAGTGGATGTTTTTATCAGTGAACCGATGGCGCGCATCCACCATCTGGTGGATATGGAAATCAAAAAATCAGTATCAACCCCCCACATTGGCGACTCCCTAAATTATGTGGGATTGAAATGGATCGTTCGGGTCAGTCTTCGTCCGGGTTGCCCAGCACTTCCAGGCGGGCGAGCGAGGCGGCCAGTTTTTTGAGGCCGGCGCCCTGAAAGAACACATCCACGATTTCTTCATCGTCTTCGATTTTGGTGTTGAGCACCAGCCCTTCGCCAAAAGCGGCGTGGCGCACTTTGAGGCCGGCGCGGTAGGTGGGTTCTACCACCCGCGCCCGGGCCGCACTCGGGCGGCCGGGTGGCTGGCGCTCCCACTGGTCCTGGCGCTGGCGCTGGGCGCGCTCGGTGTAACGGCTGACGCCGAGGGGGTGGCCGCTTTCCAGCACGGTTTCGGGCAGGTCATCCAGAAAACGCGAGGGCTCGCTCGGTTCGCTGTAGCCGCCGTAGGCGCTGCGGTTGAGGGCGTAGGTGAGGATGACGCGGTCTTTGGCGCGGGTGATGCCCACGTACAGCAGGCGGCGTTCTTCTTCCATTTCTTCGGGGTCGTCAAAGGAGCGCGAGTGCGGCAGCGTGCCATCTTCCAGGCCGGTAATGAACACGACCGGGAATTCCAGCCCTTTGGCGGCGTGCAGGGTGAGCAGGGTGGGCACGCTGGCGTTTTCGTCCACGGTGTCCTGGTCGCTGACGAGGGCGATGCTTTCCAGAAATTCGCCCAGGCCGCGGTCGCTGTACTCGGCGGCGAGGCGGCGGAGCTCCTGCACGTTATCCCAGCGGTCCACGCCTTCTTCGGTGCCGTCATCCAGGTAGCTCTGGTAGTCAATATCGGCCAGAATCGCATCCAGCAAAATCAGGGGCGGTGAGTCGCTGTGGCGGGTGCGCCAGCCGGCCAGCAGGCGGCCGAACTCTTCGAGCGAGGCGGCGGCGGCCTTGCCAAACGTTCCGGCGTATTCGCTCTTTTCGCCGCGGGCGAGGTCCAACACGACCTGCCCCATGCTTAACCCGGCGTTCTGGGCCACCTGGCGCAGGTCGGTGAGGGTTTTGTTGCCGATTTTGCGGCGCGGCACGTTGATGACGCGCATCAGGCTGGCTTCGTCGCTCGGGTTGAAGGTCAGGCGCAGGTAGCACAGCAGGTCTTTGATTTCACGGCGGCCATAGAAGCGTTGCGCCCCGACCAGTTTGTAGGGCAGGTTGGCGCGGATGAAGGCTTCTTCCAACTGGCGCGACTGGGCGTTGGTGCGGTACATGATGGCGAAGTCGCCGGGGGTGTGCTGGCGGGTGGCGACGAGGCGGGCGATTTTATCCACGATGAAGGCGGCTTCTTCCTGCCCGTTGAAGGTTTCCTGCAGGGCGAGCTGGAGGCCGGCGCCGCGCTGGGTGAAGAGTTCCTTGCGGACGCGGAAGCTGTTGCGGTCAATGATGGCCATGGCGGCGTCCAGGATGGTCTGGGTGGAGCGGTAGTTTTGCTCGAGCAGGATGGTGACGGCATCCGGGTAGTCTTCTTCAAAACGCTGGACGTTGCGGTAGTCTGCGCCGCGCCAGCGGTAGATGCTCTGGTCGGCATCGCCCACCACAAAGAGGTTGCGGTGGTGGTGGGCTAGGGCTTTGAGCAGGCGGTACTGGACAGTGTTGGTGTCCTGAAACTCATCCACGAGGATGTGTTCGAACTGGCGGGCGTATTTTTCGCGCACGGCGGGGTGGTCTTCGGCCAGCACGGCCATCCAGAGCAGGAGGTCGTCAAAGTCCAGGGCGTTGTTCTGGAGCAGGGCCTGCTGGTAGGCGGCGTAGATGCGCTGGATGACTTCGTCGCGGTAGGTCTGGATGGTGTAGTCATCCGGCAGGATGAGCTCGTTTTTGGCGCGGCTGATGGCGGCGTGCACGCCCTGGGGGCGGTAGGTTTTGTCATCCACGTTCATGTCTTTGAGGATGAGTTTGAGGAGCGAGAGCTGGTCGTCGCTGTCAAAGATGACGAAGTTGCTGTCGAAGGGCAGGGAGTCGGCTTCGCGGCGCAGGAGGCGGGCGCAGATGCTGTGGAAGGTGCCGATTTGCAGGCCGCGGGCTTCGCCGAGCAGGTTCTCGACGCGGGCGGTCATTTCTTTGGCGGCTTTGTTGGTGAAGGTGACGGCGAGGATGTTCCAGGGTTTGACGGCGAGGTTGCCGACGAGGTAGGCGATGCGGGCGGTGAGGACGCGGGTTTTGCCGGAGCCGGGGCCAGCCAGCACGAGGGTGGGGCCATTGGCGGCGGTGACGGCTTGCTGTTGCTGGGGGTTGAGGCCGGTGAGGAGTTCCATAGAGGGGGATTTTAACATGGAGAGGGAGGCCGGGAGACAGGGTGCAAGGGGCAAATGAGAGGTTGCAAGCGAAAGGCGTAATAGGCAACTGGTAATTGGCAAAGACTGCGCGGCATCAGTCGGTTGACACTGTGGCGCGGATACATGATGTAGATATACTGGTGAAAAGCAGTAGAGAGGTTTGTATGGCCCGTTTTCATGCAACTCTTGCGCTGACCCTCATCGTATTGCTGGGTGCATGCACCGATGGCATTGCTACGCAGCCTGAACCCGCCGCTTATTTCAACGTTGCCGTCATAGTAGATACAACTTCTGATCCGGTGAGCCGGGCGCAGGCCGAGGCGGTACTGGCCCTGTCGGATGCCAGCCTGTACGACCTGACCGGCTTCCGCCTGCGTATGGTGGATTTCATGGAAGATGATAGCGGCGGTTTGATTGAGGACATTGTGAACACTTACATGGCTGCCCGTCTGGGCAACCTGCCCAACGGCATCCTCGTGTTTTCGGCTGGCGATGATGACCGCGCCAAAATCCACCGCGGCTATGCCCAGCAAATTCCCGCGCCGGATGGATTCCGCAACCCGTTTGTTTCGCCGTATCTGGATGGCAGTTTTATGTATGTGGCGGTGCTTTATTTCAACCATCGGTATGCCGCCTGCGGTTACGGCGAGGCGGATGAAATCCAGAGCCCGGTATCGCTGGGGGATGAATGCCGGGGTGCGGAAGGCACGCCCTGCGTGATGTGGGAGGGGCTGCAGATTTGCGATTTTGTGCTGCCCTTGCTGGAGGGCCGCACGCCAGTGGACATGGCTGGCGGGGTGGTGGTGCATGAGTTCATGCATCCTTTTGGAGAGAATGGCCCCGATGATCACTTTGTCACCGATTCCTGCGAGGCGCGCATGGGGGTGGCCTATGATGAAACCGAGGTTGAACGCTATAACGATATGTGCCCCGACGTTTATGAGACCTTTGCGGCTTCTTACCAGCCGTGATGGTTAGGGATTGCTGATTTTCGATTGTGGATTGTTGATTGGGGGTGGTCGCTGGCGGTTTAACCACAGAGGCACGGAGACACAGAGAAAAAATTAGGGAGGTTGTGTTTGGGGCGCGGCTGGCTACTTCTCTTCTCATGGCAGGAAGGATGCCATCGGATGTGGTGGAAGCGATAGACATTGGGTGGGGGGAAAGAGGGCTGGGAATTTTTCACCTGTCGAAGTTCAGGCGAGTTGTTCCCCAGAATTGTACATCGCCATCCACGGAGCGGGTAATGAGTAAGTTTTCGGCAGGGGATGCAACAACTTCAACAAGGGGTGTGTCATCTCCATAGTATGACTTAACCCAGTTGCCATAAGGTAATCGCCACAAGCCTAACGTGCCGTCGTACATGGCGGTGACGATGAACTCGCCACCGCTGATGAACGCGAGGCTCTCTGTGCCTTCGGGAACATCGCGACATTCGAGATTTTCAAGTATTGTTGAAAGTTCCCAGTTTTCCGTTGACCAGATGAGAGCAGTGCAATCTGTTGCACAGCCTACTGCGAGCAGTTTTCCATCCGGGGAAAACGCGATTTCGGTTGGGTGAAAGTACGGTATATCTGGGAGTGATATGAGGGATTCGGTGGCAAGATTCCAGATAAACACATCACCGCAATTTATCGCCAGTAAATCACCCTCAGGCGAGAATTCAATATCGTGGCAGGCTGAAAAGTTTGGGAAGATAACCTCATCTATTCCTGTGTTGTATTCCCAAAGATGGATTCCATCCGTTGCATTATAGGCGATAGTTTTCCCATCAGGCGATAATTCTATTGAAGCAAGGTGTCTATCCAATTTTTCGCTGTTCAATGTGGCAATTGGCTGATCTGTAGGCAGGCTCCACAGCACAATGCTTTGTTCAAATGTGTCAAAATCAAAAGTTTGGAAGGCAATCTGGGTTCCGGTGGCTGCAAAGGAAAGCATTTCAAAACGGAAGGCTGCCTTACTGTCTATTCTTGCAATTGTTGAATTGTCAAAAGGTCTTATGATGCGGATGTAACCATCGGAAGAGGCCATTGCCAAAAGTTCACCACTTCCATCAAACTCAAAACTGAGTGGAAAGTCAGAGTTCAGATAATTCCTGGAATGGCGCAGAACTTCGAGCGAAAGGATGTTCTCGAATTCAATAGGGAGCAGGTTTGAAAGTGGCCGATGGGAGGAAAAATAGAACATGTTCAGGGATGCAAATGCAAATAGTCCAATTATCAGGATAGAAGAGATGAACAACTTCAGGGACGCGGGCAAACCACTAATTGAACGAAAACTATATTGCAGCAGTTTTTCGAAATTATTGCTAGCTGGAATGATGTTGATAAAAAACTCCAAAATTCTGTCAACGACAAAACCAGCAACTGCAATGGCACTTAACAACACAAAAAACAATTGGTTAAAGATTTCCAAAAGAACAGCAATAGATGTTCCATCGCACCAACCAGTTTTCGTAACTGAGTTGAAAAATGACACAAAGTCTGATATCTGAAGTATGTCTGTCACGAGAAAGATGCCGCCGAAGATAAGCGATAGTACAGGTTGTTTTGTGCCGTGATATATACCGGAAAACCGGACTGCAAATACAAGACAGATGAGTTGGATGCCTACGCCAGTAATAAAGCCCCCCCGTTTATTTTTCTAATCAATTGAACACAAACTTCTGAGAATTTGAGACTATCTGGCGCAGAGATAATAGATTCCATATGGAGGAGACACCAGCGTGCTTCGCCACTTATTACCCCAATCTGCACTTGAAAGTATGCCGAATATGCGAGAACAATCAAGCATCCCAATAGTAGAAAGGCTCGAGTACCCCGGTCAGATGATTGGGTGATGCATTTCTTGGAACAACCAATTCGCAACCCAATATATTCATAGGCAATTAAGAGGAGGCCTAGAATTCCTAACCAGCGAAGAGCAAGATGCATGGTTTCTTGAGTCCTATGCTATTGCAAATTGCTTTGAAGTCTTACCTGAAGTAAACTCTATGCAGATGCCTGTTTCGGTACACTTGTGATTTTACAGGCGCGGCGGAGTAATCGCTATCGGGAAATTCCCTACTCGGTTAGACTTGGCTGCAAAAGTCGCTCAATGGCACAACAACTGGTATGCTCGTTGGATTAAGAAGAAATTTTTGGATTTATTATTCTACGCCGCCGCTCAAGGAGACGCGAATGCGCAAACATTCAATTCCGGTAGGTCGTTTCTTTGGCCTGGATATCGGCCTGCGGCCGAGCATGTTCGGCTGGCTGGCCTTGCTGGCAATTCTGCTGACCGGGCTGGGCTGGTGGGCGTTCCAGTTCCCGCCTGGGCTGGCAATTATTTTTGGCCTGCTGGCGACGGTTCTGCATGTCGCCTCCGAGTTGTGGCACCAATTGGGGCACGCCGCGGCGGCCAAAAAGGCCGGCTGGCCGATGACCGGGCTGGTGTTCTTTAACGTGCTGGCAGTGGGCCGTTACCCGAAGGACGAGCCGGAACTGCCGGCCGAGATTCACATCCGGCGGGCGCTGGGTGGGCCGGTGCGCAGCCTGCTGACGGCGGCGGCGCTGGGCTTGCTGGCGCGCCAGATGCAACCCGTTGGCGGGCTGGGGGTGGCTCTGCTGACCTTTGCGGCGTGGGAGAATCTGCTGGTGTTTACGCTGGGGTCGCTGCTGCCGCTGCGCTTTCTGGATGGCGGCTCGCTGCTGTACTGGTGGCCGCGGAGAAATAAAAAGGTGGATGGGTAATGAGTTGATGGGTCATTGAGGGAATGCGTTAAGAGTGAGCAGAGAATAGAGAGTAGAGAGTAGTAATCAATAACGAACATCGAGTGATGAATTAGGGGCCAACGCGGCAATGAGGAAAGCCGGTTTTCCTCGTAACGCATCTCCCGGTAGCTCGTTGACCTTTAAGCATTTCACACTCAAAGAAAGGAATCATCCATGCTTGAAACCCTGATCCTTGTACTGCTGGTGCTGTGGCTGCTGGGTTATTTTGGCCGGGTGCGGCTGCCGAAAATCCGCAATGCGAAGGCGGTGGACATTATTCTGATTGTCTTGATTGTGCTGGTCATCCTGCGGTTGTTGCGCTAGGGGCGCAGCGGGCGGCTCTCGCAGTGGGCTGTCCAGTGCGAGAGCTTGGCCCGCTGTCTGAAACAGGTGCAATAAAAAAACCGGATGCGAGGGCATCCGGTTTTGCGTTTGGGGTTAGCGGCAGGCCGGGATGAGGCCGCCGAAGACATCGCACCACAGGAAGTTGGCGTCAATATACCAGATGGCGCTGACGCAAATGCAGGCGCCCATCAAGAGGGCCGCGCCACAACCGATGAGCAGCAGGCGGCGGTTGGGATTGGCCGCTTTGGGCAGGCTGCCGGTCATCGGCGGGCTTTCGGGAATCTGCCCGGCATAGCCGCCGGCGTATTCGGGTGGGGGGGCATAGGCTGGCTGGGGCGGGGCGGCATAAACCGGGGCGGCGGGCTGCATCGGCTCGCGGGCCGGGGTGGAGGCAATCGTGGCCTGCGGGTCCTGGGCCAGTTCGTAGGCCAGCACGACGTTATCGCCCATGCGCACCAGCATACCGGGTTGCAGCATGGCCTGGCCGGAAATGCGCACTTCGTTGATGAAGGTGCCGTTGGTGGAGCCGAGGTCTTCGATGGCGTAGCCTTCGGCTACCCGCACAAGATGGGCATGCTTGCGGGAAATCTCCGAATCGTTGATGGCGATATCGCAGGAAATATCGCGTCCGACGAACAGCTCATTCTTGGCGAGGGTGTAGGCCTTGCCAATGCTGGGGCCCTTGCGCATAACGAATTGAAAATCGGTCATCGTGGGTCTCTCCGTGCGGGGGTCTGGTGCGCCCCCATTATATTGCATCCCGGGCGAGTGTGCGCAGTGGGCTGAAGCCCACTGTCTGAAGCAGTTTGCCGGGATTGGTGGCTAACGCAGCTGTCTGAAGCAGTTTGCCAGAGCCTGCTGGTAAAATAATGCGATTCGCAGGCCGAACGTCGCGCCTGTTCACTCCTCCCTCCAAAGGTGCAAGATGCGAACCTATCTGATGATTCTTTTTGCGGCTGTGTGGCTGGGGCTGGCGGGCTGCCAGCCGACCGCGGCGGAGACGGCCCCCGCCCCGGAAGTTGCCGCAACCAGCGAAACCGCCGCGCTGACGCAAACCGGCCCGGGCTGTACCGCGGTGAGCGATGCGGCCGCCAGCGCGCCCAACCCGCTGATGGACGCCCAGCCGGGCGATTGGACGCTCGGCCCGGATGATGCCTACGTAACGTTTGTGGTGTACTCGGATTTTCAGTGCGCCTACTGTGCGGCCTTTGCGCCGGCGCTGGCGTTCATGCAGCAAAATTATCCGGAAGACATCCGGATTGTGTACCGCCACTTCCCGCTGATTGGCACCGCTGAAGAGCCGCTGAATGACAAATCGGCACTGGCGATGCAGGCCGCCGAAGCCGCCGGGCGGCAGGGCAAGTTCTGGGAAATGCATGACATCCTGTATGGCCGCTATACCGAATGGGCGACCGATAGCGCCGGGTTGACCGACGAAACCTTTAGCGCCTGGCTGGTGGAGCGGGCGGCCGAGCTGGAGCTGGATACAGCCCAGTTCACCGCCGACCTGACCAGCCCGGAACTGGCAGCCCAGGCCCAGGCGGCGTGGGAAGCGGGGCTGGCTTTGGGCATCCCCAGCGCGCCGTTTGCGCTGTTGAACGGCCAGAGCCTGAACCTCGGCGAGCAGATGGACATCATCCTGCAGCAGGCGGCGGCGGGCAACCCGAATGGCTTGAGCTCGGCCCAGGTATCCAGCTTCTTCTATCTGATACTCAATTACCCGACCCAGATTACGCTGCTGGAGCCGCGCCAGTTCCATGAGTGCCCGCCGCTGGCGGTGGACCCCAGCCGGACGTATCTGGCGACCCTGCACACCGAGAAGGGCGATATCGTCATCCGCTTGCTGCCGGAAGCCGCCCCGTTTACGGTGAGTAGTTTCCTGTTTCTGGTAGAGCAGGGCTGGTACAACGGCGTGACCTTCCACCGCGTACTGCCGGGCTTCGTCTCGCAGACCGGCGACCCAAGTGGCACTGGCTCCGGCAACCCCGGCTACTACTTCGGGCTGGAGGTCGAATCCGGGCTGACGTTTGACCGGCCGGGGCTGGTGGCGATGGCGCACGCCGGCCCGACCACCAACGGCAGCCAGTTCTTCATCACGCACGGCCCGGCCGAGCACCTGAACGGCCAGTATACGATTTTTGGCGAGGTGATTTCCGGGCTGGATGTGGCCCTGAACCTGACGCCGCGCGACCCGGCCAGCAACCCGGCCGCCGCGCCGGGCGACATCGTGTTGAGTGTGACGGTCAGCGAGCAATGAGCGAGGCTATTCAAGTTGGGGAGCAGAAAGCGGCGCGGCCCGTGCACTGGCTGACGCTGGCACAGTTCGCCGGCAGCGCCGCGGCCGCTCTGACGCTGCTGGGGCTGGCGGTGGCGCTGGTCATAGCCGGCCTGCTGCAACTGTTCACGCCGCAGGTGGGGCTGGCGCTGGCGACGCCCAGCCTGCTGAACGCCAGCGGGATGCTGCTGGTGGGCGGGCTGCTGGCGCCCTCGGCGGGCTATGCCCTGCTGCGGCTGGTGGGGCGGCGGGCGGCCGTGCTGGGGCCGGAAGCGCGCTGGCACACAGTCTACCGGCCGGGGCTGTGGCTGCTGGCCCTGCCGCTGGTGGTGGGCGTCGGCTTTGGGGCTTCGTTTGTGCCGTGGCTGGCGTTTTTCGTGCTGCCGCCGCTGCACCTGCTGGGTATGAGCCTGCCGGTTTTCTGGCTGGTCTGGCTGGCACGGCGCAACCTGGTGAACGATGCGCCGCAGATGTTCTGGGGCGTGCTGGCGGGGGGGCTGACGCTCGGGCCGCTTTTAATTCTGCTGACCCAGTTCGTGGTAGTCGTGGGCGGGGTGCTGGTGTTTGGCCTGTACCTCGCCACCCACCCGGCCCTGTTGCAGGCCGGCCTGCGTATTCAGGACTATATGGAAGCGCACCCGCTGCCGGAGATGGAAGCCCTGCTGGAATTGCTGCTGCCCTTCCTGGCGGATAAGGGTATCGCTATGCTGCTGTTCATCGGCGTGGCGGTGGTCGTGCCGCTGGTGGAGGAGGCCCTCAAGCCGGTGGCGCTGTGGCTGCTGGCTGGCCGCAACCTGACCGGTGCGCAGGGCTTTGCGGCCGGGGCCTTGAGCGGGGCGGGCTTTGCGCTGTTTGAAAATGTCACCCGCGGGGTGGGCGCCGAAGAGTGGACGCTGCTGGTCATCGCCCGCAGCGGCACGGCCCTGCTGCACATCTTTACCAGCGGGCTGGTGGGCTATGGCATGGCATTGGCCTGGCGTGAGCGCGCCTATATCAAACTGGGGCTGGCCTACCTGGCGGCAGTGGCAATTCATGGTTTGTGGAACGGGGCGGCGGTGGCGATGGCGCTGGCGGCGCTGCCGGCCACGCTGGCGGGCGCGACCTCGCCCGTAGGGCTGTACTGGCTGGCGGCCGGGCCGCTGACGCTGGCCCTGTTGTTTGGGGGTATGTTGGCTTTGCTGCTGTGGGGCAACCGCGCCCTGCGCACTCCTGTTGTGGCGGCGGAACCCGCGCCAGAAAGTTAACCGATGGTTGAGTTCATTGCGTTCGTGGTGGATTTTATTTTGCATATTGACGAGCATCTGGCGGTACTCATCAGCGCCTATGGGGCGTGGACCTATGGCCTGCTCTTTCTGATTATCTTTGCCGAGACCGGTCTGGTGATTACGCCGTTTTTGCCGGGCGACTCGCTGATTTTTGCGGCGGCGACCTTTGCGGCGCGGGGCGTGCTGAACCCCTGGCTGTTGTTCGGCATTATGGCTGCGGCCGGCATCATCGGGGATGCGGTCAATTATTCGATTGGGAATGCAATCGGGCCGCGCATCTTCCGGGATGATTTCAACAACCGCTTCCTGAAACGCGAACATCTGGACAAGGCGCACGCCTTTTTTGAGAAGCATGGCGGCAAGGCCATCATCCTGGCGCGCTTCGTGCCGATTGTGCGCACGTTTGTGCCGTTTGTGGCCGGAGCCGGTTCGATGACCTACCCGCGTTTTGCGCTGTTTAACATCACCGGCGCGATTTTGTGGGTGGGGCTGTTCACGCTGCTGGGTTATTTCTTTGGCAACATCCCGGCGGTGGAGGAGAACTTTACGCTGGTGATTCTGGGGATTATCGGGCTGTCGGTTTTGCCGCCGCTGGTGGAGTGGTGGCGGGAACGACAACGGGCGCGGACGAGCACGGCGGCCTGACGTTTGGCACATTAGAAACGAAGCGGCGCGGCCAGATGGTCGCGCCGCTTTTTTGATATTTGGCCCTCACGACCACAAGCCTGCCCTGAGCGCAGTCGAAGGGAGGCCAGGCTACGGGTTGCCCAGCGGGTTTAGGGCTCCAGACGCAGGTGGCCGGTGGAGACGCCCTGAATGGTGGAAAGGTCCCATTGCAGCGGGGCGTACACCAGGCTGGCCCAGGCTTCGGCCAGGTCAATATGGTGGGGGTGGCCGGGGTGGCCGGACTGGCCGGTGGGGTGGGTGAACCAGGAATTGTTCAGGTCGGCCAGGTCTACAATCATGCGGAAGGACGGCGAGGAACCCGAGATGCGATAGTCTTCGTTGGCCGTGCTCCAGTTGGTGGCGTTGACGAGGTCGCTGCCGCCGCTGGTGTAGAACGGCCCCTGATTGAAGACGCTGTTAATCACGGGGAAGTTGTTCATGACCTGATGGCGGAAGATGATGTAGTGCAGGCGGCCCCAGGCCCAACTGGCGGGATCGCGACCCTGGCGTTCGGTGAGTTCAGCGGCGGCGGCGGCGAAAGCGCTGGCCAGGATCTGGTCGCGGGTTTCGGTCTGGGGAGTGGTCTGGTTATCCCACCACGCGCTGTTGGGGTCAGGCAGGAGGTTGCGCACTACAGTGGCCCAGCGGCCACTGCCGCCGGGGGTGAAGCCTTCGGGCAGGTCATCCACAAAGGTCTGCAACAGCAGGTGTTTCCAGAAGGCGGCAAAGAGGGCCGCGCCGGCGCTATCGGCCTCGAAGCGGTGGTCCCAGGTACCGAGCAGGTCGGCGCGCAGGCTCTCCAGTTCGGGGTCGGCGAGCGGCACGGCCATCAGCGCCGGCAGCAGGTCATCGGCCAGCAGGCTGTGGCTGTCGGCCTGCATCGCCTGGAAGTCGCTGACATCCAGCGGGCCGGAGGCGGCCAGAATCATGTCCTCGATGCGCTGGGCGCGGTCGCCATAGGCCCAGGTATCGGCAATCTGGTAGCCGTAGGCGGCTTCATCCACCACGGCGTTGTTGGCGGTGACGATGTAGCCTTCGGGCGGGTTGTAGGCCCAGGGCAGTTGCTCAAAGGGGATGAAGCCCTCCCATTCGTATTCGCCGGTCCAGCCGGGCACGGGGTAGCGGCCATCGGCCCCGCCGCCGCGGATGGGAACCCAGCCGGGCATCTGGTAGCCGATGTTGCCATCCACATCGGCATAGAGCAGGTTCTGGGCGGGCACGGCGAAGTACTCGGCGGCGGCGCGGAACTCTTCAAAGTTCTGGGCGCGGTTGAAGCCAAAGATGGCGCGCCAGGTCTGGTTGGGTTGCAGGGCGGTCCACGAAAGGGCGAGGCCGTAGTTTTCGGGCAGGTCGAGCGGGGTTTCTTCGTGGAATTCGGCCAGGCCGTAGAGGTCATTAATCAACGGGCCGTGGTGGGTGAGGCGCACTTCGAGTTCGACCGGGTCGCCGCCACCGACCAGAATGGTCTCGGTGATGACTTCCATGTCGCGCCATTCGCCTTCAAATTCGTACTGGTAGGGGTTGTCCGGGTTGATTTTTTCAATGTAGAGGTCCATGACATCCGGCCCGACATTGGTAAAGCCCCAGGCGATGCGGTCATTGTGGCCGATGATGATGGCCGGCACGCCGGGGAAAGAGAAGCCGACCAGGTCCAGGTTGCAGTCCGGCCCTTTGGGGCGGCAGTGCAGGCCGACCTGATACCAGATGTGGGGGATGCCGGCGGAGAGGTGCGGGTCGTTGGCGAAGAGCGGCTGGCCGCTGGCGCTGCGGCTGCCGGCCACGACCCAGGAATTGGAGCCGATGCCTTCATCCGGCAGGGCGGTGAGGGCGCCCTGCAAGCCGGCCAGTTGGGCGCGGGCGCTTTCATAGGCCGGGGTGAGGGCGGTGTGCAGGGCGGCGCTGGGGGCGGCCGGGGCGGCGGCCTCCGGGTTGGCAAAGGCGGCCAGGTCATTGACGATGGTTGGGCGGTTGGCGGGGTAGTCCGGGTACAGTTCGGCGATTTGCTCGGGGGTGAGCATCGCCAGCAGCAGGGCGCGGTCAATTTCTTCATCCATGTTGCCGCGCAGGTCCCAGGCCATCGCTTTGGCCCAGGTGAGGGTGTGGAGCGGCGTCCACGGTTCGGGCTCGTAGCCCGGATTGAGCAGGTTGAGGAACAGGTATTCGAGGGCGAGCTGGGTGCCCTTGCGGCCGGCCATGTAGGCGTTCACGCCTTCGGCGTAGGCTTCGAGGCTGGCGCGGGTGGTGGGGTCGAGGGCGGCCAGTTCCTGGCGGGCGACGCGCTCCCAGCCGAGGGTGCGCAGGAAGGTATCGGTGCTGATGGTGTTTTTGCCCATCAGTTCCGAGAGGCGGCCGGCGCTGGTGTGGCGCTGGAAGTCCATTTGCCAGAAGCGGTCCTGGGCGTGTACAAAGCCCTGGGCCATGAAGAGGTCATGCTCGTTGCTGGCGTAGATGTGGGGCACGCCATTGGCATCCCGGTAGACATCCACCGGGGCGAGCAGGCCGGGCAGTTGGAGCGTGCCTTCGACCTGCGGGTAAGGGGCCTGGCGCACCTGGCGGAACCAGACGGTGCCAATGACGAGCAGTGCCAGTATTACTCCCCCGGAGACGATGAGAATGCGGCGCAGTTTTGGGGACATCAGTTTTGCCTCTCTCCTATCCGATTTCACGGAATTATACAGGAGGACGGAGCCGCGGCGGCCATTGACATAGCATTCTTTAAACAGTAGGATACTGCTGAATGTGGGGGAGATTGTCCCGGTTATAAAAGGTCATCTGTCATTCAGTTTCTCCCCCATAGTCATATATTCTT
>CAZEQN010000008.1:21474-23694 GCA_964514335.1 uncultured Anaerolineaceae bacterium | reverse complement strand
ATTTCCAGCAGGTCAGAGAGGTAGGGCAGGGTGGCTTCATCCGTGCGCACGCCGTAGCCGCCAAAGAAGCGGCCATCCCAGCGCAGCAGTTCGGCGTTGCCTTCAAAGTGCAGTTCGGGTGGCAGGCGGTGGATGGTGAAGCCGCGCTCGGCGAACCAGGCCACTTTGGGCTCAACTTCCGGGGCGCGCTCGGCGTGGCGGAAGTTGCTGGCAATGGCCTGCCGGCCGTGCAGGAAGATGGAGTCGCCGGGGAAGACGAGTTCCGGGACGCCGGCCACGGGTTCCAGCAGGGTGAGGCGTACGCCGAGGTCCTGGTAGGTCTGGTGGAGCTGGTCCCATTGTTTTTGCGCCAGGTCTTTATCTACCCGATTGTCGAGATTCATCCATTCATTGATGACGTATTCCACTTCATAGTGGGTGGGCGGGCAGAGATAGAAATGGCGGTCGGCGGCAGGGCGCATTGGCAGGGGGCCTCTTTTTTCGGAGTGATGGGGGGGATTATAAAGCAAAAAGAATAGGAGTTAAGTACTATGGAATGGGGCGTTTGGGGAATCGGATTTTGGGGAGGGTTAACGCCCCATTCTTAATGCAACCACGGGTTTGAATCTTGTGGGAGCGGGTTGGTGGTTCCGGCTGGTTGGCGGGTGGTGTGAGTGAGGGTTGCCTTCGAAATTGTTGGGTGGGGAGAGAAGTAATTGGTAACTGGCAATTGGTAATGACTCTGTTCCATGGATGCTGATATAGAAACCCTTGTCACCCTGAGCGCAGCGAAGGGTCGCGAATCGGGATTGTTTTCCAGTGAGCCGGTCTGAAAGAAGGGAACTGGCCGCGATCCCTCGCTTGGCCGAACGCTGCTCCGCAGCGTCGGCTTGCTCGGGATGACAAAATTGTGGTGAAAGATGTCTGCAACAGAGCAACTGGCAATTGGTAATTGCTTGGTTCCAACAAACGCACGGTATGCCAGCCGATGGCTCTGGAGATAAACGGTGCACCAGATTGATCTCCAGCGGCTGGCTCGGAATGACAAGAATCTATAAAGTCAGCCCAGTTCACAGGAACACGCACTTTCCCGCCTACATCACCGCCGGGGCCTGGATGCCCAGCAGGGCAAGGCTGTTGGCGAGGGTTTGTTTGGCGGCGGCGATGAGCCGCAGACGAAAGGCGCGCACGGGTGGCTCGGCGGTGAGGGCCGGGCAGGCGTTGTAGAAATCATTGAAGGCCCCGGCCAATTCGAGCGCATGGGTGGTGATAAGCAGGGTGCGGTACTCGGCGGCGGCGCGCTGCACCACCTGGGGGAAGGCCGCCAGCAATTCAATCAGGGCAACCTCTTTGGGGTCCAGGGTGTAGTCCGGCATGACGCTCGCGGGCAGGTCGCCGCCGGCTTTGCGCAGGATGCTGTTGGCGCGCACATGGGCGTACTGGATGTAGGGGGCTCCCTGGCCGTTAAAGTCCAGGGCGCTTTCCCAGTCAAAGGTGGCGATCTTGGTATTGTCGCGCGCAATCAGCGGGAATTTAATGGCGCCAAGGCCGACCGCCCAGGCGACTTCTGCGCGGGTCTGTTCGTCCAGTTCGGGGTTGCTTTCAAGGCTGACCTGGCGTGCCCGGTTGACGGCTTCGTTGATGAAAAACTCCAGCAGCACGACCGTGCCATCGCGCGAAGACATGGTGATGTTGCCCGGCAGGTTGACGATTTCATAGGGCAGGTGGGCGGCTTTGGCAATCTCCGGGATGCCCGCCAGCTCCAGGGTCTTGAAGACCTGCTTGAAGTGCTGGGACTGGCGCACGTCCACCACATAGAGCGAGACATCCAGGTCCGGGTAGTCTTTGAATTTCTGCTGGGCGAGCACGAGGTCCCAGGTGGCGTAGAGGGCGGTGCTATCCGAGCGCAGAATGACGAGCACGCGGTACTCTTCTTTTTCGTTGCCGAGCAGTTCATCCAGCTTGACGATGACCGGGCCTTCGGGGCGTTCATCCTGGGCGAGGCCGCGCTGGATGAGTTCCGCCACATATTCCTTGCCGGACTGCTCAAAATCGCTTTCAAAGTAGATGCGGTCAAAGCGGATGCCGAGCTGGCTGTACACTTCGTTGAAGCCATCCAATGACCATTGGCGGGTTTCGCGCCACAGGTTGACGATTTCTTCATCGCCGGCTTCCCAGCGGTGGAAGAGCGCTTCGATTTCCTTGTCGGGATCGCCGCCGCAGGTTTCTTCGCCGTCGGTG
>CAZEQN010000008.1:0-21464 GCA_964514335.1 uncultured Anaerolineaceae bacterium | reverse complement strand
AATTTCCTTGTTACCATCCGGGTCGTTTTCCAGGTTGGCGGTGGCTTCGGCGTAGAGGTCGCCCATCCAGCGGGTGACGTTCTCGGCCGGGCGCACGGCCCCGGGGTGATTCTTGCGGTAGTTCCACACCCATTTGAGCACGTCTTTGCCAAAGTCGCCGATGTAGTTGGCACGGATGACATCCCAGCCGGCAAACTCAAGGATGTTGGCGAGGGCTGCGCCGAGCATCATATTGCGCAGGTGGCCGACGTGCAGGGCTTTGTGGGTGTTGGGCTGGGAGAACTCGACCATGATGCGCTGGCCGCGGGCCGGGCCGCGGCCAAAGGCCGGGCCGCCTTCAATGGCGGTATCCACCACGCGCTGGCCGTAGGCGGCGGTGATGTAGTACAGGTTGAGGTAGCCTTTGACGGCTTCGACCCGCGCAAACCCGGCCGGGGTACCGAGGCGGGCCGCGGCGCCCTGGGCCAGTTCCTGGGCGCGCTGGGCGACATTGCCGCCCTTGCCGGCGCGGGCTTCATCGGCGGCGACCTGGAAGAAGGACGTGGCAATGCCCCATTCGCCGGCGTAGGGCAACTGGCTCCACTTGAAGCCGCCCGGCGCAGACAGGCCGAGGTCGGCCAGGTAGGCGGCAAGCTGGGTTTCTATGGCGTGGCGTTCGGTTTCAAACATGGCGTTTCCGGTCCGGGCGAAGGTACGAAAAAAGCGGGAGCAAGGGGTTGCTCCCGCTGGCGAATCTTACGGGGGGAGGGGTCAGGCGCCTTTTTCCAGTTGAGCCAGCTGTTTCATCAGGCGGCTCTTGCGGCGGGAAGCGTTGTTCTTGTGGATGATGCCCTTTTCAGCGGCCTTGTCCAGGGCGCTGATGGCCAACTGGGTGGCGGCTTTGGCTTCGTCCATGTTCCCACCGGTAATCGCCAGGCGGGCGTTCTTGACGGTTTTACGGGCCGCCCCGCGGTAGACGCGGTTGCGGGTGCGCCGCTTTTCGTTCTGGCGGTTGCGTTTGATTTGAGACTTGATGTTTGCCAACGTGGTCCTCCAAAAAATTTGGGTGTTGCTACGAACAGTCGGCTATTTTAGCGCGAAGGGGCAATTCTGTAAAGGCTTTGGGCGCGAGGGGTGGAGTATCCATTTTGGAGGGGCAAAGCAATGAAAAACTGCCCCCCGAAATTTGCCACTCCGCGTGGCCGCCGGGCAGCCGCGAAACAGGCGGTTGGATTAGAATATGTGCGGCTTAATTCTCTTGCACAGGATAAGGACTGGACACGATGAAGGACAACCTAAAGGCATTGAAAACGGGCCTGATCGCGGCGATTGTGGGCATCCTGCTGTTAAGCGTGGCATTTGTGCTGACGGCCAACAGCCTGCGCAGTCAACTCATCCTGGCCCAATCGCAGAACCTGTTTTTGAACGATTATGTGCAGGATTTGAGCGCACAACTGGGTACGGCCGAAGCCGACCTGGCCGGGCTGGAAAGCGACTATGCGGCGCTCTCGCAGCGCTATCTGGACCTGGAGAACGAACATTCCGGGCTAAAAGAAGAATACCGCGTGCTGGTGGCAGACTGGGAGGCGGCGACTGCCCGCGCCCAACTGTACCAGGACCAGAAATTTTACCTGACCGAGGTCGTCGACTGGCTGGGGCGGGGCTATGCCAGCGCGGGCTTTGAACGGGCGCTGCAACTGTACCAGACCAGCAGCGGGCTGGCGGCGCCGCACGGCTGCGAACCGGTAGCGCCCGACCGTTACCTGCGCTGGGGCACCACCCCGCGTTCCACCATGTATGTGGCCACGCCCGCCAAACTGGGCTGGAATCCAAACGTTTTCTGGTCGGTGCGGGAGGATGTGGTCTTTGGGCCGGAGCATCGCGATTTTGCGGGCTATCTGGGCAGCCGCGGCTACGAGTTCCGCTACCCGCTCATCCCCGGGACGCGCTTCCAGCAGGAGGTGCATACCACGATTAACATCTATGACCACCTGATGCCGCCGCCCACCCAGCATGAAAGCGCGGCAGTGGCGGTGGTGCAACTGGCGTGTGGCGTTACCGGCTACATCCGTGAAAGCGGCGATGCGGACAACACCATCCTGATTTATTTTGCCGTCGGCAACTACGATGCGAATGTGAAAATCAAATTCGACCCGGACCTGGATCACGCCATGCCGATTCTGGTGCAGGGCGCCAATACTGTAATCATGGAGTTAACCAACGGCTGGTAATTCACGGGAGGCGTGATAAATCCCCGCGCTTCTCGTTATAGTCTTCAAACCAACCACCGATTGACGATGGAGGATTTTTCATGCGCCGTAACCCTGGAATGCTGCTGCTGGCAATTTACCTGATTCTCACCGGGCTGGCCGGGCTGTTTGGCTTGAGCTTCGCCGGGATGGGGCTGGTGATGGCGATTCTGGCCCTGCTGGCCGGTGTTTTAATCCTGATGGGCCGCTGACCGCGGCTTTTTTTGCAATGGAATGACAAGGAAATCTGCCTTCTTGGGCTGCGCGCCTGCTACTATAATGGGAGGGTACTCATCCGCAAAAGGTGGAACACGTGCCAGTCTATAACATTAACGGTCAGGAACTGCATACCGTCGAGGAAGGCAACCCGAATCGCCAGAAGGCGATTCTCATTCATGGGTGGTCTTCTTCTTCGTTTGCCCTCACGCCCATTTCAGCCCTGTTGAGCCAGCGGTTTCACTGCATCTCGGTGGACCTGCCCGGCTATGGCAACAGCCCGCCTCTGAATGAACGGGTGACGATTCAGGCGTATGCCGAACTGCTGGCAGACTTTATTGAGCAGAACAGCGACGGCCCGGTGGTGATTGTTGGGCACTCGATGGGGGGGATGACGGCCGTGAACCTGGCCTTGAGCCACCCGATTCTGGTGCAGCGCATGGTGCTGATTTGCCCGACCCTGACCGGCCGACTTTCCACGATGATTAATACCACCATCTCGCCCATCACGCTGCTGGAGCGCTTTGGTCTGGGGCAGTTTATTGTTTCAGCGGTCGAAAGCCTGTTTGTGGGCGTTACCGACCGGCTGATGCGCCCGGTGTCTTTCTCGGCCCGCACCGGCATTACGCCGGAAGATTACGCCCGCCTGCGAGCCGATGCGCGCCGCCCCGGCCAGGGCCGCACGCGCGCCGAGTGCTTTTATGCCATGCGCGAGAATGATTTAAGCGAGCGATTGTCGCAGGTGGAAACGCCGGCGCTGGTCATCTGGGGCGCAGAAGATAACACCGTGCCGCTGCGGGATGCGGGCGTGCTGGCGGATGAATGGCCGCAGGCCGAGTTGCGCCTGCTGCCCAAGGCCGGCCACTGGCCGCACTTTGAAGCGCCGGATGTCACCCGCCGCCTGGTGGCCTCCTACCTTGGCCTGCCGCTGTTGAGCGATAAACTGCACGCGGCGGTGGATGATGCCGAAATCAAGCGCATTGATGAAGCCGCCAACTTCCTGGCGCATTCCGGGATTGGCAATGGGATGAACCTCAACCAGCGCACGCGGCTGGCGGCCCAACTGCGGCAGTACAACTTCCCGCCCTATCGCAACATCGTTAATGCCAATACCACTGACTCGCAGGAGATGTACATCATCCAGGGCGGGACGGTGGAAGTGTGGGCCGACCCGGAAAACCCGGGCGATATGCCCAAGCAGCCGCGCCGCGTGGCGAGCCTGAAACCGGGCGAGATGACCGGCGAACTGGCGATGCTGGACCAGGGGCTGCGCACCGCCGACCTGATTTCCGGGCCGGAAGGCGCCACCGTGCTGGCGTTGGACCGCCAGCGGTTGCAGGCCCTGGCCGAAGATGACCCGGAAATTGGCTCGATTTTGCTGTGGAACATCGCCAAGGCGATGAGCCAGCGGGTACGCTTTATTCTGTGGCAGTTGCAGCGCGCCAACCAGCGCGCCCGCACCGAGGAAAAGATGCTCAAGGAAGAGCGCATTCGCCAGTCGGGCGGGTTCCAGACCACTTACACCGGCCAGCCGCAATAGAAATACTTTGATAGCCCATTTGGCCCGGCCGCTTCAAGGGCCGGGTTTTTTCTTTAAGGTAGAATCCCAGTATGTCTGGCAAAATGTCACGCCGCGAGTTTCTAAAATTGAGCGGGCTGGGGGCGGCGGCCCTGATTGGCGATTTCCCGCCCGGCCAGTACCAGGACGAGCCGCTGCGCATGGGGCGGGTGGCGTATGACTCGGTCAGCGTGTTTGACGCGCCCAAACTGAACGCCGCCACGGTTGGGTATCGCTTTCGGGATGACCTGATGAACATCTACCAGCGTATTACGCCGGTGGAAGGGCCAGCCTATAACCCGCTATGGTACCGGGTGTGGGGCGGCTATGTCCATAGCGCCTTTGTGCAGGAAGTGCAGGTGCGCTTCAATGATGTAGAAGAGAGCCTGCCGCCGGGCGGCCGCCTGACCGAACTTTCTGTGCCGTATTCCCAGCCGTATGATTTCAGCCGGGCCGCAGGCTGGACGCCCCACGAGGAATTCCGGCTGTATTACGGCTCCACCCACTGGATTACCGACCTGGTGGAAGGGCCGGACGGCGGGCCGTGGTATGAGATTACCGATGAACTTTCGGACACCTTCAAGTATTTTGTGCCCGCTCCGCATTTGCGGCCCTTTGCGCCCGAAGAATTGACCCCGCTGGAAGGGGCGGGCGAAAAACGGATTGAAATCAGCCTGACGTACCAGACGCTGACGGCTTACGAGGGCGAGCAAATCGTCCTGCGGACGCAGATTTCCTCCGGGGTGGGCGGGCCGGTGCCGGCGGGCAGCCTTTCGGCGGATACGCCGGTGGGGCGGTTTAACGTGCAGGCCAAAACGCCCAGCAAGCACATGGGCGGCAGCCGCTTGAGCGATACGCTCGGTGACCGGGCGCTGCCGGGCGTGCCGTGGACGATATTCTTCGCCGAGGGCGGCTATGCCATTCACGGGGCGTACTGGCATAACAATTTCGGCTGGCCGATGAGCCGCGGCTGCGTGAACATGCGCAACGAAGAAGCGCGCTGGCTGTTCCGCTGGGTGACACCCGCCTGGGATGCCAGCGCGGTGCAAAGCTCGGCGGACTGGGAAACGCGCGGCTTTGGCACGCGGGTGGATGTGCTGGAATAGCGCCTATGTCTGCGCCTGTGCGGGTGATTGCGGCGCGGGCCCCGACCCGGATTTGCGATAACGGCGGCTGGACGGATACCTGGTTTGCCCGCACCGGGGCGGTGTGCCATCTGGCGGTAACGCCGGCGGTTGAAGTGCGGCTGACGGCCTTCCGACGAGGATATTTGCCCAAACCGGCACGCTTGATTCTCTCCAACTACAACGAAATTCTGGACCTGGACCCGGCCAAAGCGGATTGGTCACGCCACCCGCTGCTGGCGGCGGGGCTGTCACGCATTGGCCTGCCGGACGGGCTGGATTGCGAGATAGAGATTCATTCCGAAGCGCCGCCGGGGGCTTCAATGGGCACCTCGGCGGCGGCCTGTGTGGCGCTGTTGGCTGGCCTGGATGCCCTGCGGGAAGGTGACCTGACGCCGCACCAACTGGCCTATGAAGCGCATGCGGTCGAGACCGAGATGCTGGGCGGGCAGTCCGGGATACAGGACCAACTGGCGGCGGCCTATGGCGGGGTGAACTGGATTGAGATGGGCGAGTTTCCGCAGGCGGAGGTGCAGCCGCTGGCTCTGCCGGAGGCGTTTCTGGCACAGTTGGAGGCCAGCCTGCTGGTGGTGTATCTGGGCTCGGCGCACAGTAGCAGCGCGGTGCATGAAATGGTCATCCGTGAACTGGAAGATATCGGGCCGGAGCACCCGAAACTGGCGGCCCTGCGGGGGTGCGCGGCCGAGGCGCGGGCGGCCCTGCTGGCAAGAGATTTGGATGCTTACGGGCAGGCGTTAACCCGCAATACGGAATGCCAGACCGACCTGCACGCGGAATTGGTGAACGCCGAGGCGCGGGCGGTGATGCAACTGGCGCAGGCGCATGGGGCGCGGGGCTGGAAGGTGAACGGGGCGGGCGGAGAGGGCGGCTCGCTGGCGATCCTGGCGGGGCCAGACAAGGCCGGGCTGGCGGCAGCCATCCGGCGGGCCAATCCCGCGTTTCAGATGCTGCCGGTGCGGCTTAGCCGGGCGGGGGTGCAGGTTACAACCACGAATGGATAGCTAAAGAAAGCCGGGCGGTTCAGGATAGTAAGCGTCCTGAACCGCCCCGGTACTAAATTTAGATTGTGGGCTTAGATCCCTGAACAGTCATTGGGGTCGTCATATTGAAAGTAACTCGCCGGGAAATAGGTGCTGTTGTAGAGAATGTCCTGGGCTTTAATGCGCCAATAGACGGTATCGGTCGCGCTGGGGGTGCCATCGGTGCTGGAATCCAGGTTAGCGTACACTTCCCACACATTGCCGCTGATATAGTTGAAGGCGATGTAATAAGGGAAGGGGGTACTGAAGGTGGGGTCATTGACGGAGTATTCAAGGAACACGTCCATCACGCCATCGCCATCTGCCACTTCCACCGTGTACTGGTTGGTGCAACTGATGATGGTGGACATGTCGCCGGGGGCGGCAATCAGGATAAAGGTCGTGTTCGGGTCGGGGGTGGCGGTGGCCGGGCCGCAGTCCAGCGCATCGGTGTAGGAGCGCGGGGTGGTGGGGTACTTTTGAGTCCAGCCGGAGTTGTCCACCATCTCGTAGCGATAATACACGGTGTCCGTACCCACATTGGCCGAGGTATCAATCGAGAGATTGAGTTCGTAGACGCCGCCGCCCTGGTCAGACATCAGGTGATAGGTTGGGCTGGTGAAGGCCGGGTCGTTGACCGAAGCCACTACCTTAACCGTCAGGATGCCGTCCGGATCAGTGACGTTGATGCTGTAGAAATTGGTGCAGGCGCCGATGCTGGTGATGTTGGGGCCGATGGGGCTGGTGAAGACCGCGTTGGTACCGGAGCCGCTCATGGTGGCGGTGTAGACCGGGGTAGAACTGGGCGTGGGCGACTTGGTGGGCGCGGGCGTGACCGGCGTGTTGGTGCTGGCAGGCGCGGCGCTGGTGCGGGTTGGGGCGGGAGTGCGGGTGGGCACCGGCGTGGGGGTGATGGTGGGCGTGACGGTGGCGCGGTTGGGCACGAACAGCCCCTGCCCGGCGAGGATGGCGACCGAGGCGCCCATGCAGTTGGCGCGCTGCAAATCCGGCACGGGCACCTGGAAGGCGCCGCCGAGGCCAAACAGGGTTTCACCGGCTTTCACGGTGTAAATCACCCAGCCATCCGGCGGGCCGCAATCAATGGCGGTGGCCGAGGGGGTCGGGCTGGGGCCGATGGTAGGCGTGAGAGTCGGTTCAAGGGTATTGGTGGGTTGGGCGGGGTCAAGGGTGGCGGTGGGGGTGGGCGTGGCCGGGTCTGGCACGGGGCTTAGCGGCACAACCACGAGGGTGGCTTCGGGGTTCGCATCCAGCCAGCGCTGCACGTCCTGGTCGTCCATTTTGCCGGTTTCGGGGGGCAGGCTGGTGTTGAGAATGCGGGCGGTTTCGCCGGCGCCGAGGGTGACGCTGCCGCCATCATTGCCGAGGGTGCAGGTGCCTTCCAAACAGGTGACGATGGTTTCGCCGGTATCCGGGCGCACGATGACGTTGAGGTAGGAGCCGCGCACTGAGGCGAGGCCGGCGGGGGTGTCCACATTGACCTGCCCGCCGTTGAGAATAATCCACAGTTCGCCGATGTCCAGCTTGAAGCGGGCGAAGGGCCCGGAAGCGTTAACATCCACGGCTTCGAGGGTGAAGGTGGTGAGCGGGCCGACGCGCACAATCGTGCCGTTGGAGAGGTCCACCCGGGTGCGGCCGTTATCGTAGGTCAGGACCTGGTCGCTGACTTCAATGGTGGTGCCATCGGCGGCGTCCTTGAAGAGGCCCTCGGATGGTTTGAGGGTCTGGACGGTACCGCTGACTTCATAGAGGGCGGCGGTGAGGGCCGGGGCGACATCGCCACCGGTTTGCGGGGCGCAGCCGGCGGCCAGCACGGCTAGAGTGAGGATGAGGCCAGTGAACAGGGACAGGCGATTTTTAGCAGGCATGAGAAAAGTCCTCAATGGATTAAGGGCCAGCGCAGCCGCCAGCCAGCGATACTTTACTGTACGGTAAGTGTAGCCGCAGACCAATAGGAATTAAGTCCGTGAACTGTGTCAGTTTCGTTGCGGAGGAAGGGGCTGGGCGAGAAGAAAAAACCTCCCGGAGGTTGGGATGCTGTGCATCCTTGAACCTCCGGGAGGTTACGCTGTAGTTCTGAACTCGCGTTAGGCTTTGCTGGCGGCTTTGCCCTGCTCAATGGCCTTGTCTACATTGACCATCGGTAGCAGCAGCAGGCCGGCGAGGAAGAAGAAGATGACCGAGAGGATGCCGATGCGCATCGAGCCAGACATCTGATTGGCGACGCCAAAGACGAAAGTGCCCATCCAGGAGGTGCCGCGCTCGCTGACTTCATAGAAGGAATAGAACTCGGCTTCCTGGTCTTTGGGAATCATCTGGGCGAACAGGCTGCGGCTCAAGGCCTGGCTGCCGCCCAGTACGAGGGCGATGACAAAGCCCAGCACCCAGAATTCCAGCTCGGCGTTGCTGATGCCCAGCGGCGAGGGGTCGAAGTTGCGCATACCGCCCCAGGCGTAAATGGTCACTACACTCCAGATGACCAGACTGATGATGATGGCGCGCTTGGTGGTGGTTTTGCCGGCCAGCCATGCAAAACCGTTGGCCCCAAAATAAGCCACGAACTGAATCATGAGGATGACGAGAATCAGATTGGTGGATTCCATGCCCAGTTCCTGGGCGGCGAAGATGGCGGCAATCGCAATCACAGTCTGGATGCCGTCGTTGTAGAGCAGGTAGGCGGCCAGGAATTTCATGGCTTCCGGCAGGGTACGGCTCTTGCGGGCGAGGAACAGCACCAGCACAATCACCGGCCCGGCGGCGGGCGCCACTACCCAGGAAACCGGGAGATTCAGGAAGAACAGTACCGGAATAAGCAGCGGCAGGCTCATGAGAATGGCGATGGTGCGGGTGGGGACTTCAATCAGTTTAGCCAGTTGCGAGAAGCCGATGGTCAGGTAGGTTTCGCCAGCTGGCAGGGGGCGGATAGCGTGCCGCTGCTGGACGGTGCGGAAGGTGATCTGGCTGAAGCCCAGCCACCAGAAACCGGCCGAGGCCAGTGAAATGCGGGCGACCATGCTGCTGGTGAGGCCGAGACTGTCGCTGAACATGAACATGATGAGGTTAATCAGCAGCAGCAGGCCGCCGCCGGCGTCGCCCATGGCAAAGCCGCGCGCCGAGACTTTGTCGCGCATGTCTTCGCTGGCGATGTCTGGCAGGTAGGCGTTGTAGAACACGATGCCGGCGCCGAAGGCGACATTGGCGAGGATGAAGAGCAAACCGCCGACCCAGTGCAGGCCGGGGGTGACGAAAAAGAGCAGGATGGTGGACAACGCGCCGAGGGTGCTGAAGAACATCATCAGGCGTTTGCGCATGTGGGAGTAGTCTGCCAGCGCGCCGAGGATGGGCAGGAAGGTGACCTGCATCAGCACCGAAGCCGAGACACAGTAGGCAAAGAAGGAGTCAAAGGCGATGGGCACATTGCCGAGGTAGAGCAGGCCGCTGGCATCGGCGGCGCCTTCGGCAATGCTGGTGAGGTACGGGCCGAGGAAGACGGTGACGACAGTGGTGCTGAAGGCCGAGTTGGCCCAGTCGTACATCGTCCAGCCGAATATCTCGCGTTTATCGTTGATGGGGGGTGCGCTGGCAGTCATGGGTGGGTTCTCCTCCGGTGGGGTGGGTGTTGCCTGCTATGCTACTGGAAAACGAAAAATGATGCGGGGGTTACAGGTTATGGATTTGTAAACGAGTGTTGCAGGATTAAACCCCGCCGTTGCATTGAGTTGCGGGGCGAGAAGCAGGTCTCCGGCTAGCCAGGAGAGTGGGGTACAGAATAGTTGCTCTTTTGCAAAAAAACAATAATGATTTTTGTCATCCCGAGCAAGCTGACGCTGCGCAGCAGCGTTCGGCTAAGCGAGGGATCGCGTCCAACGCTCTTCTTCCAGCCCGGCCCACTGGAAAACAATCCCGACTCGCGACCCCTCGACTGCGCTCGGGGTGACAAACCTCCCCGAATCCGCCTCTTTGCAACAGTACATTTTTATTAACTAGTACCTAGTACCCCGCCCAGCGCGCGGCGCGGGTAAAAAAACAGCCGCCCAACGGGGCGGCTGTTTTTCAGGCTTAACTGTTTCAGCGAGTGGGCATCGGGATGCCTTCGGTATCCCACATTTCCACTTTGAGTTGCTGGTCTTTGGTGGCGCGCAGTTTGTAGATTTGCACTGGCTCGGACTTGCCTTTGAGCAGTTTGGCTTCGCCAAAATCGGCTTCGAATTCGTCATTGATCTGGTCCCAGGTTTCGCCGCTGATGAGAATCGGCCAGTTGAATTCCTTGGTCTGGTCCTGCAGGCGGGCGGCCAGGTTGGCGGCATCGCCGATGATGGTGTAGTTGACGCGCTGTTCCGAGCCGAGCAGGCCCACAAACACCTCGCCGGTGTTGAGGCCCACGCCCATTTCAAAGGTCTGGTTGAAGCGACCTTCGGCGCGCCAGGCATCGGTGAGTTTCTTGAGTTCGTAGCGCATTTCAAGGGCGGCGCGGGCGGCACGCTTGGCGTGGTCGGGGTAGTGAATCGGCTCGCCGAAGAAGGCCACAATCGCGTCGCCCTCGTACTTATCCACCGTGCCGCCGTTGCGGTGAATGACTTCGGACATGACATGCAGGTAGGGGTTGAGCAGGGCCACAACTTCTTCCGGCGTGAGGCGCTCCGAGATGGTGGTGAACGAGCGAATGTCCGAGAAGAGGATGGTGAGTTCAGTACGTTTGTTGAGGGTCGAGAGGTCCTGGGTTTCGATAATCTGGTTGACCATCTCGGGCGAGATGAAGCGGCTGAACAGGCCGCGCACGCGCCGTTTTTCCACTTCCTGCGTGACGGCCTGCTCTAATGTGGGCAGAACCACGCCGAGGAAGAGCATCACGCTGGGCATGACGATGTTGAATTCCCAGCCTGTGCGCAGAAAGGCAAAGTGGCGGGCGAAGAAATAAATCAGGATGCCGCCCAGCACGCCGCCAATGGCAACCGTGGGGTTGGGGATGCGGGTGATGAACCATGAAACCACGGCCATCACCAGAATGAGCAGCAGGGTGGTCCAGGGCGGGGCGAGGCGCAGGTAGTGGCCGGTGAGCAGGGTGTCTACCGCGTTGGCGACGATTTCCACGCCCGGCGTGAGGTTGGTGGCCGAGTAGGGGGTGGGGTACAAGTCCTGCAGGGTTTCGCTGGTGGCGCCAATCATCACGATTTTGCCCTCAAAGGCTTCCGGCGGGTAGTCACCGAGGGGGATGAAGGCCGCCGAGTAGGTGGGGAAGGTGCGGGCCGGCCCGGCGAAATCCACCAGCATCAGGCCGCGCTGGTTGAGGGGTACGACCTCGCCATTGAAGGTCACCGAGGCCTGCGAGATATTCGTGGGGGTGTCCACACCTAAATGGGCGGCGGCGATTTCAAAGGCCCAGTTGAAGTAGGTGACATCCAGATGGTCTTTGAAGGCGTTGATACCGCGCACGATGGCGTCATCGTCGCGCTCCACTTCGGTGATGCCGTAGCCATCCAGCACGTCCAGATAAATGGGCAGCGGCAGGGTCAGCGACTGTTTGGTAACGTTGGCGCTGGTGGTGGAGAAAATCTGGTTGACGGTGATGGCGTAGGGCGTGTTGGCAAAGGCCGCTGCCAGGGCTTCATCTTCGCCTTCAGGCTGGGGGTCAAACAGAAAGGTATCGAGGGCGATGACATTGGCGCCGGCGGCGTTGAGCCAGTTGACGATTTCGGCCATGCGCGAGCGCGGCCAGGGCCAGCGTTCGCCGAGCCAGTTGAGCGAATCATCATCAATCGCAACGATGACGATCTCCGGATGGGGCGGGCGCTCGCCGCGCAGGCGAAAGGACGTGTCGCGGGCGGAGAGTTCCAGGCGTTCCAGCGGGGTGGAGGTACGCGGCAGGTTGCCGTAAATTTCCAGCACGACCAGCGCCACCGCCACCGCCAAAATCAGTAAGAAGTGGCGGCGGCGGCTGGCGCCGGATTGGGTTTGCAGGGTGTTATCGCTCACCGTTTCAGACCGACCCAGGCGTAGTCATCCAGAGACCGGGCGATGGTATGTCTACTACTCAGATCGTACTCTTCATCATAGTAGTCACAGGGGAGGGGCGTTACCTCTAGGTAGGGCTTATCAAATGGGTAGTAGAAGTATCCCGCGCTGACCACCTGGCCGGAGGTCTGCTGGTTGCTGGCATAGTTTTCTTCTGTCGGACAGGCAGTGGGTTCAACCTTATCGGGCTGGCTTGTTTCACGTGGCTCGTTTGTTTCAGTCGGTTCCGGTTCGGTGGGGCGCAGGGTGGGGGTGACGGTGGGCGGGGCGGCGAAGATGCGCACGTTCGAAGCGGTGGCGTTGCCGGTGGCAGAAGACTTGGGCAGCCAGCAAACCACACCCGGGCGGCCGGGCAGTTCAATCACCCAGTGGCTGCTGGTCTGGCCGACGACATTGGCGGTGGCGCCGGAAAACACGGTGGCAACCACAAGGTAGCCGTTGCCCGGGCCGGTGGTGCACAGGGCTTCCCGGTTAAGGGTGATGGAGGGCGATTCGGGGGTGTTTGTGGGTGGCACGGGGGTCGCCGTCAGGTTAAGCAGGGTTGGGGTCGCGCTGGGCCCTTCCGTGGGTTCGGGGGTGTCGGTGGAGCGGGCGGCCACGGTGGCGGTCAACGGGACGATGACGGCGGTGGCTTCGGGGTTGTTTTGCAGCCAGCGCAGGATGTCCTCGGGGGTCATTTCGCCCAGTTCAGGCGGCAGGTCTTCGCGGGTGATGGTGGCGGTCTGGCCGGCGAAGAAGGCTACCTCGCCGCCGTTGGTCTGGGCGGTGCAGTCGCCTTCCAGGCAGGTGATGTAAATCAGGCCGGTGTCCGGGTCAATGCGGACTTCCATATAGGAGCCGCGCACCGACGCCACGCCGGAGGGGGTGTCCACTTCCAGGGCGCCGCCGGAGAGGATGATGAAGATTTGCCCGGCGGCGACCTTAACTTTGGTCAGTGGGCCGCTGGCGGTTTGCTCTTCGCCTTCAAGGGTGAAGAGCGTTTGCGGGCCGAGGCGCAGTATGGTGCCATCCGAAATATCCAGGCGGACTTTGCCGTCTGCGCCGGTTTGAATCTGGCTCTGGATTTCAAGTACCAGGCCGGCAACCACCTGGGTGAACTCGGCTGCGCCGGGGGCTTTGGCCTCTACCAGTCCTTCGAGTTCAGACAGGGCGGCGGTGATGGGCGGCTGTTCGGCGGTTTCGGCCGGGCCGCAGGCGGCCAGCGTGAGGGATAAGACAATCACAACAAAAAGGACGCGACGAATTGTAAGCGCCATGGGGTAACCTCCACTACTTCGGGTAAAGTTCTCTGGTTTTGATTATTGCACAAAATGGGCGAATGGTGAAGTGCCAAAAGCGTGACAGGTGTGGGTAATTTTGGGCGAGGGGTACTGAAACTGGATATCGGGGTCTGATGTTTTACCAGGGAGTTTTATGATCGCGGCAGGGGCGTAGCACGCTACGCCCCTACAAAATACACTTGAGAATGACAGGCTGCGGCTGGTGGAACTATCTCAATGTATCCGCCAGAAAGGCCTGCACGGCGGCTAGAAATTCGTCCGGACATTCCTCCTGCGGCACATGCCCGCAGGCCGGGATGACGACCAACTGCGCGCCCGGAATCTGCCCGGCAGCGGCGATGCTGCTTTCGGTCGGGATGATGCGGTCATCATCACCGGTGATGACCAGCGTGGGCTGACTGATAAGGCCAAGGCGGTCGGGCAGGTCAGAAGGCTGTGCGGCGCGGGTGAACTGCCACAGGCCGACATCCCAGTTTTCGGCTTGCAGGGGCTTGCGGTACAGGGCGGTGGTATCCGGCGGCTGGCGGGTGGGGTCATGCCAGGCGCTTTCAAGAATATCCATGCCAGAATCGGCGATGCCGCGCACCAGCAGCTGGCCGAGGCGATTCATCTGCGGCAGGTTGAACAGGAAGTCAAAGCGGGCATATGGCCCGCCGCCGCCACCCAGAGCCGGGCTGACCAGCACGAGGGCGGCCACCCGTTCCGGGTAGGCCAGCGCAAATTCGAGCGCCAGCGTGCCGCCGGCGCTGTTGCCGACCAGCACGGCCTGTTCTACGCCCCAGAAATCCAGCAGGGCGGCCAGGCGGGCGAGGTTGGCCGCCAGGCCGTAGGGGTTCTCGCCTTCCCAATCCACCGGTCGTTCGGTCAGGCCGAAGGCCGGGCGGTCATAGGCGTAAACGGCGTGGTCTTCGGCGAGGGCCGGCGTTACCGTGCGCCATGAGTACAGGCTGGCGCCAAAACCATGTAGCAGGACGAGGGCGGGCTGGCCGGCGCCGGCGCGCTTGTAATGGACGGCGATGCCATCCAGTTGGATAAATTCACTGTCCGGGTCAGCGAGGGCGCCGACGGGCTGGACATCCGGCAGGGGCGGGATGGGGATGAGAAATGGCCCGAACCACAGCGCCGCCAGCAGACCGAGGAGCAGCAGGCCGATGGCGCGCAACCGGCGGTTATTCATCGGCGGGCAGGACGGTGAAGATGCCGGTCATGCCCGCATCAATATGCCCGGCAACGGTGCACAGGAATTCATATTCGCCCGGTTCTTCAAAGGTGAAGTTCAGTTCTACCACCTGGTCGGGGGAGAGTTTGGCTTCCAGGCCGAGGGCTTCGAGGACAAAGTCATGGTCCAGTACGCCCTCGTTGGCGATGCGCAGGGTGACGGGCTGCCCGGCGGTGACGGTGAAGGCCTGCTCACTCCAGCGAATGTCGTGGGCATCCAGCGTGAGGTAAAGCACGTCGGTTTGTTCGAGGGCCGCGCCGTCCGGGGCGGGGACACAGGCGACCAGCAGCAGGGTGAGGGTGACGAGCAAAAGGGTGAAGCGGGGCAGGGGGAACATGGGGAATCTCCGGGGGTAATTGTTAATTGCGGCCTGAGGCTAAAACTCACCTTCCATTGAGGCGTAGTAGCCGGTGAGTTCCACATAGCCGTTGCCGGTGAGGGGCTGGCTGTTGTGGCTGCCGCTGATTTTAACCGCGCCTTCCCAGTAAATGAAGGACAGACGCAGTTCCTGGTCGGCCTGCCAGGGCTGGAGGGTGAGCGCGAGGTCGTAGGCCGGCAGGTCGATTTGCCAGGCGGCGGGGTAAACCGCCCCGCTGTGCGGGCTGGTCCAGGTGTCCAGCACGGTGATGGTGTACTGGTCGAGCGGCAGGTATTCTGCCTGGCCATCGGGGTGGATGAGCGTGCCGTGTGAAAACGAGTCAATGCTGCCATCGGCGCGGCGCATGGTGTAGAGCATCAGGTCGGTGCCGTCCGAGAGTTGCAGCGAGAACCAGTCCCAGCCAATCTGGCCGGGCGAGAGGGCGCTGGTGCTGAACTCGTGGTCTTTCCACGACAGGCCGCTGACTTCAAACGATTCGCCATTGATTTCAATCTGCCCGGTGCTTTCCAGGCGCGGCTGGCTGTAATAGTAGGAGGCGTTGCCGGGTTCCGGGCCTTTCTGGCTGTAGCCCTGCTGGCCCTGCAAAATCGGCCCCTTTTCGTCCGTCAGGGTCAGGTCCAGCGCGAAAGATTGGCCGCGGGCCTGCAGGCGCACTACGCCGGGGACGGTTTCCTCGACCTGCCAATCGGCGAGCCACACGCTGTACGGCGCGGCCTGTGCCCCGGCCAGGCCGGCCGCGCCGCGCTCAAAGCGCTCTTCAAAGTAGAAGGCCTCGCCGCTGACATCCGTGAGGGCGAAGTGGGCGAAGTAGAGCTGGTCGGCGGCCCAGGCGCTGGGGCGCTCGGCGCTCTGGCTGGCGGGCAGCAGGCCGCGGCGGAAGATGGTGAACTGGTAGCCAAAGTGACGCCCATCGGCGGTGTCCAGGTTGCCGGTGTAGTACCACCACTCGGTCTGGTAGTCCGGATGCGGGCCGAAGTCGCGCGGGAACTCAAAGGGCTGGATGCCTTCGGCGCGGGCGAAGCCCTCGACCGGCAGGGCCTCGCTGTGCAGTTGGGCGGCCAGCGGGGCCGGCGGGGCGCAGGCGGCGAGGGTGAAGGCGAGGAGGGAGAGGAGGGAGAGGAGGGAGGGAAGGGGGCGGAAGGGTTTCATGGGGGGGAGTTAGGTAACTGGTAACTGGTAATTGGTAATTAGTAACGGGTAATTGCTCTGATGCCGACAACCATAATCACAAGTTTTGTCATTCCGAGTGCAGCGAGGAATCGCGTTCAGCACCCTTCTTTGAGACCGGCTCACTGGAAAACAATCCCGCCTCACGACTTTTCGCTTCGCTTCTTTTTCTGCGTTCAGAGCAGGTAGGTTGACAGGGCCGGCCACAGCCTCATCTCTCATTGACTTATAACTCATCTCAATCAAAACGCATGCCCTCGCTGATGTTGCGGCGCGCCATGCGGCGGGCGGGAAGCAGCCCGGCCAGCAGGGCGGCCAGCACCGCAATCGCAAAGGCCTGCACAAACGGCTCGGCGGTGAGCTGCAATTGCAGCGTCCAGCCGAAGGAACGGCGGTTGATGACATAGACGAGGATGAGGGCCAGCACAAAGCCGGTGGGCATCGCCAGCAGGCCGGCGGCCGCGCCCATCAGGCCGGTTTCCAGCAGGGTCAGCGCCCACATCTGGCGCACGCTCAAACCAATGGCGCGCAGAATGCCCAATTGGCGTTGTTTCTCCAGCAGCAGCGAGAGCATGGCGCTTAACACGCCCACGAAGGCGACCCCGGTGGCGAGCAGTTGCAGCGCGCCGGTGATGGCAAAGGTGCGGTCAAATATGGTCAGGGTGTCCGCGCGCAGGGCCTGGTTGGGGCGGATGATGACCGCCTGCTGCGGGGCGAGGGCGGTTTGCAGGGCGCGGGTCACTTCCTCCACGTCCTGGCCGGGTTGCAGGGTGAGGGCGGCGGCGGTCAGGGCCTCGTCGGCCCAGTGCTGGCGGTAGGTTTCCAGCCACAGGCTGACCACCCCCACGCTGGAGCCGTAGTCGTAAACAATACCGGCGATGGGGAACTCCACCGGGCCGCGGTCGGTGTACAGCGTCAGGCTGCCGCCCTGCTCCGGCAGGCCGAGGCGGCGGGCGAGCGGCTCGGAGACCAGCACCGCCCCATTCTGCACCGCCTGCCAGACTTCGGTGGGCGTGCCGCTGGCCGAATAAAACAATTGCTCTTCGCCATCCCGGGGGTTGTCGTTGGCGGCCAGTTGAATCGGGCCGTAGGGCGAGTCGACTTCCACGCTGCGCAGAAAAACCGCCTGCCCTACGCCGGGCCAGGTTCGTAACGTCTGGACGATTTCGGGGTCGAGCGGGGCGCGGGTCTGGCTCAAGGACGCGCCCGGCACCGAGATGTAAATATCGCCCTGCAAAATCTGCTCCAGCCAAACTTCGACCGTATAGCGGAACGAGCCGACCATCAGATTGACGCCGATGCTGACCGAAACGGCGACCATCAGGGCCGCCACGGCGATGCCGGTGCGGCTCAAACTGTTGACTACCTCGCGCGGGGCCAGCCGCCCGAGCACGCCGATTACTGGCCCGCCGAGGGCGGCCGCCAGATGCATAAGGGCGCGCGTCGCCAGCGGCGTGAGCAGGGCGCAGCCGATGACCACGCCAAACGTGCCGCTGAAGGCCAGACCCAGGCTGCGGCTGGGCAGGGCCAGCAGCAGCGCGCCGAGCAGCAGCATCGCGACCCCACCGAGGGCGGCCCAGTTCACCAGGCGGGCGGCGCGGCTTTCCAGCCCGGCGCGGTTGAGCGCCTGGCGCGGCGGTACATGGGCGGCCTCCCAGGCGGGGAAGGCGGCTGCCAGCACGGTGGCGCCCATGCCGAGCAGGCCACCCTTGAGCAGGCTGGCCCACGGCACAGCCACATCCCGCACGGTGATGACGAAGAACAGGTCGTTGATGGTCTGGGTGACCACGCCGAGGGCGGCCTGCCCGAGCACCAGCCCGGCCAGCACCCCCAGCGTGCCGCCCAAGGTGCCGACCAGAAACGCCTCGCCGACGACGAGGGCGAAGACCTCGGCGCGGGTGACGCCCAGGCAGCGCAGCGTGCCAAACAGCGGCCGCCGCCGGACGACCGAGAAGGTCATGGAGTTATAGATGAGGAACACGCCCACCACGAGGGCGAGCAGCGAGAGGGCGGTCAGGTTGGTGCGGAAGGCGGCCGTCATCTGCTCGACCGCGCCGCTGCGGGCGGCGGCCGGCAGCAGGGTCAGGCCGGTTGGCAGGCGGGCGGCCAGCGCAGCCGCGGCAGCATCCGGCAGGATGAGGTCAATCTGGGTCAGGCGGCCGAGCGTACCGGTGAGTTCCTGGGCGGTGGCGATATCGGCCAGCAGCAGACCCTCGAGGGCGCGGCGGCTGGCCTCATCCGCCGGGGTGAGCAGGCCGGCCACAAAGGCGGGTTGACTCTGTCCGTTGACTGAAATGGTCAGTGGGTCGCCGAGTACGAGGCCATAGCGTTCGGCGAGGCTTTCGGCCAATAGCAGGGCGCCGGGCTGGGTGAGGAAGCGCGCCAGCTCGGCCAGCGGCAATTCGCCTTCGGCGGCGAGGTAGTTGCGGAAGGGCGCTTCGCTGAACGGGTCAATGCCCAGCAGTTGCAACGGCAGGCCGCCGAGTTCCGGTACGGTGACATAGGCGCTGACCAGCGGGGCGGCCGGGTAGGGCAGGCCAGCGCGGCGCAGGTCGGTGTAGGCGGCTTCGTCCAGCCCGGCCGGGCCGCCCGCCAGGGTGTGGGTGGCCTTGCCGGCGACCGACTCGGCGCTTAAGTCAAAGGCGCGGCTGGCGGACTGGTTGGCGAGGTCGACCGCCACCACCACGGCCACGCCCAGCAGGATGCCGAGTACCATCAGGGCGCTCTGCCAGGGCGAATGGCGCAGGACGCGGCCCGCCAGGCGCAGCAGGGGCAGCGAAAACAGGGGCGGCTTCATTTGGGCTGGGGCAGCAACTGGCCGTTTTCGAGGCGGTAGATACGGTCGGCGCGGGCGGCGCTGGCCTGCGAGTGGGTGACCATGATGAGGTTTTTGCCGTTCTGGCGCGTGAGGCCTTCCAGCAGGGTCAGGATGCTTTCGCCGGTGGCGCTGTCCAGATTGCCGGTGGGTTCATCGGCCAGCACGAGGCGCGGGTTGTGGGCGAGGGCGCGCGCAATCGCCACGCGCTGCTGCTCGCCGCCGGAAAGGCGCTCCGGGAAGGTGGCGGCCCGGTCGGCCAGGCCGACGGCCTCCAGCAGCGGCAGGGCCTGGGCGCGGGCGGCTTTGAGCGGCGCGCCGGTCAGTTCCAGCGGCAGGGTGACGTTTTCCAGGGCCGTCAGGGTCGGCAGGAGGTTGAAGAACTGGAAGACAAAGCCGATGTGCTGGCGGCGGAAGAGGGTGCGCTGGCGTTCGTTGAGCGCCAGCAGGTCCTGGCCGCCGAACCAGATCGCCCCGGCATCGGCGTCGTCAATGCCGCTGATGAGGTTGAGCAGGGTGCTTTTGCCGCTGCCGGACTTGCCGAGGATGGCGGTGAACTCGCCCGGGGCAAAGGCCGCGCTGGCGTTTGCCAGCACGGTGCGCTGGCGCTCGCCCTCGGTGTAGGTTTTGCTGACGTTTTCAAGGCGGATGATAGGCTGGATTTCGGTCATGGTGACACCATTAGAAGGGCGGAGGGCTGGCAAAGACTCTCAAAATGTGACAATCTTCACAAGATTTGCCGCTAAAAAAATACGCTCAAGGTGAGCGTATGGGGTGTGCCCCCGCCGCGACTCGAACGCGGGTCTTTGGCTCCGGAGGCCAACGCTCTATCCACTGAGCTACGGGGGCAGGCGGGCAGAATTATACCCGCTTTTGGGAGGGGGCGAGTTGTTGCTATAATCTAAACAGTGAAACCGCCCGGAGTAGAAACAGGGGTTGAAACCCGCACCAGCATTGGCGAGGGCGGGGCACGCCTTTGGCAGTGGCTCAAACTGCCTGACTATAAGAATGAATCTGACCATCTGGCGGCGGTGGCGCTGGATGCCTTTCTGTGGCTGGGCCTGATGGCGATTTTGGTGAGTGTGGCCGGGCTGTGGGTTTTTACCGTGCCGCCGTACCCCAACGTCACGCTCTACATTGTTTCAACCCTGGTGGTGTTGACCGGCCTGGCGCTCTTGCGGCTGGGGCAGGTGGCGGTTACCGGTTTGCTGGTGGTGTTTGGCGGCTGGCTGATTATGACCCGCACCACCCTGTTGCAGGACTCGTTTGAATGGGTTAATTTACTCGGCCACCTGTTGCTGATATTTATGGGCGGGCTGGTGCTGCGGCCGGGGATGTCTTTCGTGCTGGCCGGGTTGAGTACTCTGGCCAGTATCGTGACGTACAAATTGGCCTCGCCGGTACTGCCCGGCCACATCAATTACCACACCCCCTACCATGTCATTTCTGCCAGCGTGTATTTCTTTATGGGCGCCTTTCTGGTGTTTCTGGCGCGCCGCTGGATTGAGCAAAATCTGGCGCGCTCGCGGCGCAACGACCTGCTCTATCAGGCGCTCTTCCGCAACATGCCAGAGGCGGTGGTCTTGCTGGACCTCGAGCAGCGCGTCATTCAGGCCAATGTGCATGCCAGTGAACTGACGGGGTATCCGCTGGATGAACTGGTGGGGCAGCGGGTGGGGGATTTATTAAGCCCGGCTTCGGCCCGCATTATTGCGGATTATTTGCCGCAGGTATTGCAGCGCGCCAACCTGCCGGTGTATGAAATGGAATTGGCGCACAAGTCCGGCCAGCCGGTGAATGTGGAAATCAGCACCGCCCTGGTGGTGGACGAAAACGGCGACCCGATGTGTATTCAGAACATTCTGCGTGATATCAGCGGCCGCAAGCGCGCCGAAAAGGAATTGCTCTTGCAGGCGACGATTGACCCGCTGACGGGCGTGTTCAACCGGGCGGAATTTGAATCGATGCTGGACCGCGCTCTGGGGCGGGCGCAGCGCGAGAAGAACCGCCTCGGCCTGCTGTTCATTGATGTGGATAACCTGAAAGTCATTAACGACCGTTTTGGACACCACAGCGGCGATATATACCTGCGCGAAGTCGCGGACCGGCTGGGGCTTGCGATTCGGGGCGGGGACGTCCTGGCGCGCTTGAGCGGCGATGAATTCGTGGTGCTGCTGGAACCGTTGCGCGCCAACTCCGCTACTGAAAAACTGGCCGAACGAATTCTGGCGGCGATCGCCGCGCCGCTGGAACTGGGCGGTGAAACCCTGCATGGCTCGTGCAGTATCGGCATCAGCATCTTCCCCAATGATGGGCGCGACAGCGTGACCCTGCTACGGATGGCCGACCTGGCAATGTACGCCGCCAAGAATGCCGGTAAGAATCAATACAAGATGTTTGGGGAGTTG
>CAZEQN010000007.1:0-24471 GCA_964514335.1 uncultured Anaerolineaceae bacterium | reverse complement strand
TGTGGGCGGGGCCCATGACTTCATCGAAATAGCTGACGGGGGTGGGGCGGACGGGGTGGTTGAGCCAGGGGCGGCCGAGGGCGACATGCAGGGCGAGGTGGAGCATGAGGTAGGTTTTTTTGACGCCGGAGTCGCCGACGAGGAGGTGGATGGCGCCGCGGCGGAGGAGGCCGGGGATGAGCCAGGGGGCGGCGGGGTCTGGCCGAGGCGGGCCGAGGGTGGCGGGGTCCAGGCGGGCGCGGAGGCGGGCAAGACGAACCTCGATGGGGTTGCGCCCGACCTCTTCAGGCGGCGCGGGATGAGATTGGGGGCTTTTGGCGACCATGGTTCCTCCCTGATGCTGGTTCAGGGAGGGATGTTAGCAGAGGTGGGGGAGGAGGGAAAGGCGGGAGGGGGAAGTGTAAAAGTGGGGGGAGTAGGACCAGATGAGCAGGCCCCACTTATGATTGGCACAGCGACTTCACGTCTATACATTCGTTAAGGCTGCTATTGACTCTCAATAGGAGCTAATGCAAGGCGGGATCATTGCATAGTAACTAGGAGAAGAACGTGCTTATGTCCCCAGCCAAAGTACTTCCTTTATAGTAGTTTTGAATGTTAAATGCCTTTTCGTCATAGTAGTCACTATTGTGTTTCTGATTACGCGCAAAATCTTCAAAATCTTTCCATTTTCCCGTTACTTTTTCTTTAACAAGAGTAACGGCTTCAACTGACGTGTCACCCTCAAACAACAAGCTACATGCAGAGACCATAGCATATTGACCTTGGGATAAACCATATCCATAGTTCTTAATTCCGAACTTGTTATCCTTGTTTCTCTTAAATGTCTTTCTCAGCTCATGTAATTCTTGAAAACACATATATGCAAAAAGATATTCGGGGAATCTATCTTTCACACTTAATGTTTCTTCGAAGTGAGGTTTGCTAAATAATTGCTTCTTGCTCATTCGTTTTGCATTAGCAGGTTCCATGTCACAGCACTTGCACATGCGGAGAAATGTAACGCGATCAATAATTTGTGAAGGAAAGATGTAACCTTGATTCAACCCATCGTAAAACTCCCCTTTCTTTCTCTCATAAAATAGTCCTGCTGTTTCAAATAGGTATTTCTGCAAATCTAACTGAATGGGGTCGTTTGACCTTCTGTCATCTTCATCTACTAGAGATTGTTGATTAGTTGCTCTAGAAATTTCCGCAATAAGATGAGAACGACTTTCATCGCCGCTCGATTCGGGGTCAAACGTAATTATTTTTAGCAATACTTCTTTTTGTGAGAATACCTTTTGCCTATCTCGATCATTGAGCTCGTCGTAAATTTTACTTAGGGTATATGCAGTTTGTCCTCCATTAATAACTTGAGGCTCTTTAATTACAACTTGTCCAACATTTGTCTGAAAATTCTTGTCCGAGTATTCAGTCGAAGAAGATAAGATGGTTATTCCATTGTTAAACAGGGCAAATTCATTGGAAGCCAAGTCTTTGATGCTATTCTCAATATGTTTATTGACCCTGTTTGTAGACAAGCCAAGATAACTTCGCGGGTTAAATTTTAGAAGAGAATTACGGTATTTATGCATAACTCGGGCGATTTCAATTGTTGGCACAAACATCATGTCAATTACGCACTTGACGTTGTCGGTTTCAACTGAGTATTTAATTCTTGAATTTCCGTGAACTGTATTTGAGAGATTTAATCGAATTAGCAGTTCGTCTGGGTCATAATAAGTGCCTTGAACAACAGGAAACAGCAACTCGTTATAAATTTTCTGGAAGTTGTAAATCTCTGGATCGTACCCCCCAGTCAGTTTCTTCAAATGTGACTTTGTCAGTGTGGATGTTACATTTGCCAAAATCACCACAGTAATTTTCCAATGCGGATCATAGACTTCTTGTAGTTTTCCGCTCATCTGCAAGATTTTGTCATTGTATTTTTTACCTTTTTCATCTCTATTCTTACCAACGGATATCCTATCTGTATCCATCTTTAATAAATCCTCGAAAAGGATTTCCTTGTTACTGAAATTCTCCTTTGTATTCCGAAATTTTGACTGAATAAAGAACACCTGTTTATTAGCTACATCTATAAAGTAACCGTCAATTCCACCATCTTGCGAATCGTCTGTAATGAATTCTTCTCGCTCATTAAAATTAAGAAGTCCAAATTTCGCCTTCAAAAAAAGGTGTATGAGTGCTCTAGAGCGAGCATTAATCTGTTTTTGTACATCTGAGAACGGTGGATGATATCTTCTATTTTGTTTTGGCGCCTCTGCGCAAATGCGATCTAGGACATTGAGAAGGATTTCATAATGTGTCATATCGATTCCCTATGGATTGAAAAGGTAATTGAGCATGAATTATTGTTCCGCCCTATGGCTCACTGCGCCACCCAGGATAATGTCGCCTTCCTGAGCAGCGGCTTCGGCAATGCAGCGGCAAAGGGATTTGACGACGGACAAATAGTTTCGGGGTCGACTTGAAAATGTCGTAATCGATTCACGATCACAATCCCAAGTTTGGACTAGAAATCATTTTTGGGCAATGTAACCGTTTATCTGTTCTTCTGCCCAGCCCACAATATACTTCACGGCTTCATGCCATGCTGGATCTTGCTCTCCCAATTTCAACTCTGTACGCGAGTTCTTTAGAATGTCGAATAGCTTTTCTTCCCCAAGATGACGAAGAACTACAGGTACAAAGAGACGAAAGTCACTCGTAATCGGTTTAATAAAACTCTCAGAACAACCTTGCCTTCTTAATGAGTTTTCAAATTCTGACTGACTAAATATGTTAGGTCTTTTTGCCATAACCTTTACTCCTTCTCCTTCCGCCCTACCGCGCTGGCGAGGGTGGTGGTGACATAGTGGTTGAGGCTGACGTCGTCTTCGGCGGCGGCTTCGGCGAGGCGGCGGTGGAGGGACTTGGGGACGCGCACCACGAATTTGCCGGAGTAATCGTTTTCCGGGCGCGGTTCGGGGATGGGCTTGCCGTCTTCGAGGGCGATTTCCAGCCAGCCGCGCAGGGCATCCTGAATCATTTGCAGGGCTTCGGCCTGGGTATCGCCCTGGCTCATGCAGCCGGGCAGTTCCCTGACGGCCGCGACCCAGCCGCCCGCTTCGGTATCGGGGGTCAGTTCGATGCTGTAGGGCAGGGAAAGGTAGTAGTCTAGTGTCTTGTTCATTTCATCACTCATTCATCCGGGTTGCCATATTCTTCAATGAACTGCAAGGCTTTGATGACATAGACGGCTTTCAAGGGCTTTTTGAACGGCACGGTGAGCACATAGGGGCAACCGTCTTTGGTGTAGTTGCGATGGCTGGAGCCACCGCCGGACTTGCGCTGGACGAAACCAAAGTGGGTGAGCAACTGGTGCAGTTCATCGGGCGAAACGTCTTTGGGGTTGTTGCTGATGCGTTGCAGGAGTTTTTCCCGTCTGGTCATCCAACCCGCCTAGATGATACTATATGCAGTACTAAAAATCAAGCGATAGGGGAGCGTCTAACGCAAGGACTTTTTGGAGCCCTTCCAATTAGACGCTCCCCTGGTCTCTAACACTCACTGTACCCGCAGGAATAGCACTTGCGGCAGCCCTCTTCGTTGATTACGCTGGCGTGGCCGCACTCGGGGCAGATGTCGCCAATCGCCTGGGCGTTGAAAGTCGGCTGGTTCTCGCCGCCGCCGGGGTTGAGGCCCATTTGCGGGGCGGCGTGGAGGCTGTGGCCATTGCCGTTGCCATTGGCGGGCTTGGCGGGCGCATCGCTGAAGCGGTGTTCGGTGCTGTCCAGATACTCGGCGAGGGCCTGCGAAACGCCATCCGGCAGGGAGCCGACCCGATTGGGGCCGAAGCCCAGCGCCCGGCTGCCGCCGATGCCGTTGAGCTGGCTGAAAATCTCGCGCAGGCGGGCACGCGGCGCCACCGGCGAGGCCAGCCGCAGCAGGTAGGAAATCAGCCGGCCGATGGCTTCGGATACGGCGGCGGTCTCCGAGCCAGCCTTGGCGGTGGTGAGGAAGACCTCAAACGGCTGGCCGCCGCCATTCTCGTTGATGGTCACAAAGGCCTTGCCGACCGGCGTATTGGTGATGTAGGTGTAACCGGGCAGGACGCGCGGGCGGGCTTTCTTGGTCTCGTTCCACAGCGGCGGCAGGTCGGTGACGGCCACCGCTTCGGGTTCCTTGGCCTTGGCGGTCTGGTGCGTTTCCAGCACGACCTTCTCGCGCGAACCGGTGACATAGACGGTGATGCCCTTGCAGCCCAGTTCCCAGGCCAGTTGGTAGGCGGTGGCGACGTCCTGCTCGGTGGCTTCGGGCGGGAAGTTGACCGTCTTGCTCAAGCTGTTGTCCACAAAGGCCTGCAAGGCGCCTTGCATGCGGACATGCTCCTCGGCGGTGATATCGGCCGAGACGACGAAGGTATTGGCGATGTTCTCCGGCACATCCGGGATGCCCTGGCAGGTGCCGGTGGCGACGACCTGCTCGACGATGCGCGCCCGGGTGGTTTCGTCCAGCCCGGCTTTTTCCAGGGCGGCCTCAAACAGCGGGCTGGTGTAGGTCAGTTGCAGGTCTTTGCCATTGTCATTGACGTGGCGGATATAAGCGAGGGCGAAGACCGGCTCGCAGCCGTAGCCCTCACAGCCGGAGACGGTGGCAATCGTGCCGGTGGGGGCGATGGTGGTCTGGGCGGCGTTGCGAATGCCGTGCTTGCGCAGGCCTTTCTCAATCGTTTTCCAGTCCAGGACCGGGCGGCCGAAGTCGCTGGTGTAGGGTTGCAATGGCTGGGGCGGCGTCCATTTCAGGTCTTTGGGGTCGTAGCGGCTGCCTTCAATCGCTTCAAACGGGCCGCGGGCCTTCGCCAGCTCGATGCTGGTGCGCATGCACTCATAGCGCACGAATTCCATCACCTGGGCGACAAACTCCTGCCCTTCCTTCGAGCCGTAGCGGATGCCGGTGTGGTACATCAGGTCGGCCAGGCCCATGATGCCGAGGCCGATGCGGCGCGCCCGGTAGGCGGCCTCTTTCAGTTGCGGCACGGCCGGCACATAGGCGTTGCCCTGCACCACATCATCGAGAAAGCGGGTCGAGAGGGCCGTGCTTTCACGCAGCTTCTCCCAGTCCACCGTGCCATCCGGCCCGAAGTGCTCGGCGAGGTTGATGCTGCCGAGGCAGCAGTTCTCGTAGGGGCCGAGCCATTGCTCGCCGCAGGGGTTGGTGGCTTCGAGGGCGTAGAGGTGCGGCACGGGGTTCTCGCGGTTGGCGGCATCCAGGAACAGCAGGCCGGGCTCGCCGTTGTGGTGGGCCTGCTCGACAATCTTGTTGAACAGTTGGCGGGCATTGACCGTCTTGTGGGTGAGGATTGGCAGGCCGGCTTTCTCGGCATCTTCCAGCGTACCGTCAAAGGACTTGTAGCGCGGGTCGCTGACATCCGGGAAGCGCAGCGGCCAGTCTTCGTCGTTGGCGACCGCCTGCATGAAGGCATCCGTAATACCAACCGAGATATTGAAATTGGTGATGGAGTTTTCATCGGTCTTGCAGGTGATGAACTCTTCCACATCCGGGTGGTCGACGCGCAACACGCCCATATTGGCGCCGCGGCGCGTGCCGCCCTGGGCGATTTCGCCAAAGGCCTGGTCGTACACCCGCAGGAAGCCCACCGGCCCGGTGGCCTTGCCGGCCGAGGTCTTGACGAGGGCATTCTTGGGGCGCAGCCGCCCGAAGCCAAAGCCATTGCCGCCGCCGGTCTGCTGGATCAGGGCCGCATCCCGCAGGGTCTGGAAGATGCCGGACTCGCGCCGCCCCATGTCATCGCTGATGGGCAGCACGAAGCAGGCCGCCAGTTGGCCGAGGGGCGTACCCGCCCCGGTGAAGGTCGGGGAGTTGGGGAAGAAGCGTTTTTCGGCCAGCAGGCCGTAATAGTCGCGGGCGGCGGACAGCTCGTCCTCGCCCCACTCGGTTTCGACCTTGGCCACATGCCACGCCACGCGCCAGAAGGTTTCCTCCACCGTTTCGACGGGCTTGCCATCCACCCCGCGGCGGGCGTAGCGCCGCAGGAAGACGCTGTGGGCGTTTTCCGTCAGGCGTACTTTCGGCAGGTCGGCCGGGCGTTCCGGCGTGGGCAGCAGGCCATTGGGGTGGCTGGTCTGGGGCGTGGTTTCTTTTAACATGGGTGGTGCCTCCTCGAATATTGGGTGTACAACCACTACGCCACCCGTCCCCCGCACACGGGCGGCGCAGCAAAAAACTTAGTTTTCTATCAAGCGGTCCAGCAAACTGCGCACGGATTGCAGGTCATCCAGTTTGAGATAGACGATGGCAAAGCGCATGTAGGCGATGGCATCCAGCTCTTTGAGCCCGGCGATGACCATATCGCCGACCACGCGCGAAGAGACCTCGGCCTTGCCCAGCCGTTGCAGGTGGGCTTCGATCTCGCCCGCCAGCCGTTCCAGGTCAGCGGCCGAGACCGGGCGCTTGGCGCACGAAATGCGCAGGCCGCGCAGCAGTTTCTCACGGTCAAACTCTTCGCGCGTGCCATCTTCCTTAATAATCAGGGGCGTGGCGAGGATGGGGCGCTCGTAGGAAGAGTAGCGTTGGCCGCAATCCTTGCATTCGCGCCGCCGCCGGATGCCGCCGCGCTGGTCGTGGGCGGTATCAATAACTTTGGAGCCTTCTTCACTGTGGCAGAACGGGCAGCGCATATAGCCGAGTTTCCTTGATTAGACAATAACCCCCCATATATGGGGGTTCGTATAGGTGTACACCCTAGATATAGGGCTTTGAGTGCCGGAATTCTATCATAACTGTTAGGGGCGGGCAAGCATTTTGGCGGGAATTGTCAAAACTTTAAGATAGCCGCTGCCTATTTCACAAGCGCCGGCGCGGCTGGCTGGCAGGGTTAACGGGGAGTGGTGAACATAATGGAGACGGCAACCGCGGGAGTGCAGGTGTGGCAGCTTCGTGGGCTACAGTGGGCTACAGTGGGCTAAAGCCCACTGTCTGGATCACGGTAGCAGGTCAGACAGCGGGCTTCAGCCCGCTGCGATAGCTAGAAATCCCGGATAACCACCAACTTCACCACTCCCGGGTTAACGATGCCCCTTCCCGTCCGTTACGCCTTGCCAGATTCTACCGGGCAGGCTATCCTGTCTTTATGAAAAATACAGCCGCTCCCACCCTCCTGCCCAAACTTGCGCTGGCGCTGCTGGCGCTCCAGTTTCTGGATATCGCCGTGCATGTCGCCAGCGACCAGGCCGAACCCCTGCGGATAACCGCCAACCTGGTTATCCTCGTCTGGGCGGCTTTCCCGTTTTCCGGCCGGATGTCGCCCGCCGTGCGCCGCGCCACCCTGCCCGCTTTAGCGGCCTACCTGCTGCTGAACGGCGTATTCCTCGCCCAGCACGGCCTGACGAACCCAGCCAGCGGCGGCCTGCGCCTGGCCCTGCTGGCTTTCGTGGCGCTCACCAGCGGCCTGATGCTGGTTTTCCGGCGCCGGGTCTGATGACACAAAACCGCCCGCGCCAGAGATGGCGCGGGCGGTTTGATTACTGATTACTCGTTACCAGTTACCTTTTACCCATTACCGGTTCTTGCTTCTCCCCACCCGCTGCCAGGGCCAGACGGCGGCCGTCAGGTTGCGCCGCTGAAAAGCCAGCCCGGCCAGCAACCAGAATACCAGCAGGGCGCCCGCCAGCGTCAGTACATCGCTGGCGGCCACACCTTCGGTAAAGACTTCAACAGTGGTATTGTAATAATGAAACAGGGAGTATTTCTCCGTTCCCGCCAGACCTTCCACCATGCCAGCCAGGTTGTTGCCCAAAAAGCTGGCGAGCAGCAGGCCAACCGCCGCCCCGCTGGCCAGCTTGCGGCTGGGCAGGCTGGCGCCCATCCACAGGCCAAACATCGCAAAGGCGCTGGCGAGCGGCCAGGCATTCAAGACTACCTGAAAGATCTGAAATGGAGTGATGTCGGTTTGGATCTGGTCACGAATGGCGATGAACAACACTGCCAGAGCCGCCCCGGCCAATGCCAGTACCGCCAGCATCGAAAGCAAAATAGCCACCCCTTTCACCAACACCACCTGCATGCGGGTCAGCGGCAGGGTGACCAGCAGTTCCAGCGTGCCTTCTTCTTCTTCACCGGCCAGCGCATAAACCCCGACTGTGATGCCATAGATGACGGCGATGATGCCCATAAAAAGCAGGATGGTCGAAGCGACGTAACCTTCAAAAGTCGTCATGTCCAGCGCGCCAATCGCGCGGTACAACTCAATCTGGCTCAAGTCCAGCTGGGTCATTTCCGGCGGCAGCGAAGGGTAGAAAGCCACATATACACAGCCAAACATGCCGACTGCCAGGGCCCAACCCAGAGTGGAAGCCCGCAGGTTCGCCAGTTCATAGCGCAGAAAATTAAGCATCGCCGTTCTCCTTGCCGCCGTGGTTGCCGTAATACGCCAGAAAGATGTCTTCCAGCGTGACGGGCTGTTCTTCGATATCCAGCAGGCCATATTGCAAGGCGGCCTGCATCGCCCCCGTCAGGTTCTGGCGGATTTCCAGCGAGATGCGTTTCTCCTGGCGCGCCAGTGCGCGCACGCCTGCCAGTTTTTCAAAGGCGTCCGTCGGGGGCAGCCGGTCGAGCGTGAGATGCAGGCGGCGGAACTGCTGTTTGACGAGCGTATCCACCCGCTCCACCGCCACCAGTTGCCCGGCACGGATGATGCCGACCCGGTCGCAGACGGCCTGCACTTCGGAAAGCACGTGCGAGGAGAAGAAAACGGTGCGCCCTTCGCTACGCGCCGCGCGTACCAGTTCCAGCACGGTTTGCTGTACCAGTGGGTCGAGCCCGCTGGTGGGTTCATCCAGAATCAGCAGTTCGGGGCGGTGCAGCATGGCGGCCACCAGCCCGACCTTCTGTTTGTTGCCGCGCGAGTACTGGCGCAAACGGCGGCTGGGGTCGAGTTCCAGCCGCTCACACAGGTCATACAGGGTGCGCCGGTCAGTGACGCCGCGAATGCGGGCCATGCTCTCAAGGAACTGGCGGGCGGTGAGGGTTTTGGGCAGGCTCAACTCGCCCGGCAGGTAGCCCACCCGTTTGCGAATCGCCACGCCCTCCTTGCGGCTATCCAGCCCAAAGAGAGTCGCGCGGCCGCGCTGGGGGCGCAGCACATCCAGCAGGGCGCGCTGGGTGGTGGTTTTGCCAGCGCCATTGGGGCCGAGAAAGCCAAACACTTCGCCCGGCCGGATTTCCAGCGTTACATCTTCGATGCCGCGCTGGCGACCATAGTAAAAGGTCAGGTTTTCGGTTTGAATTACAGGTTGGGTCATGGGGATTCCTTGGGATGAATGCGGGGAAGCATCAGGCCATCCAGCCTGAAACCCCTCCATATATGGGGAATTATACCGATATTTGGGTTTGTCCGCCATATATGGGGCGATGGAGCAAAAAGTCAGGGGGCAATGCGCAAAGAGAAAGCAAACCGCCCACGCCAGAGATGGCGCGAGCGGTTTGTGATGGCGCAGCGGGCTTCAGCCCGCTGTCTGATTAGCGCACTGCCACCAGCACGGCGGTGACGACGCGGCGGGCGGCATACTCGCCGGTGCGGGCGTCAAAGCCTTCGCAGGTGATGAGGGTCAGGATGTCGTATTCGCTGGGGGCGAAGGCGGTGCGGGTGTCGGTGGGGCGCAGGCTGGCGGTGGTGCGCACTTCGTAGACATAGGTCTGGCCGAAGGCCGCGATTTCAATCGTGTCGCCGTGTTGCAGGTCAGCGAGGTCCGCAAACGGGCCAGGGTTGTTGTTGGCATCCCAGACGTGGGCGGTGATGACGGTATTGCCAGCCCAGGTCGGGAAGGCGGTGCCGTACAGGTAACCCGCCTGCTGGCCGAGCCAGGTGACATCCCAGCCGTCCGGCCCCTGCGGTACGCCGACAATGGCGGTCTGCACATTCAGGCGTGGGATAGACAGAGTGAGTTCCGTACTGGCGTAGGCCCGTTCAGCCGGTGGGGCGGGCAACTGCGTCACCACGCCGGGGGCGAAGCCGGTGTTCGGCAGGAACAGCCCGCCGATGACAAACAGCGAGAGTTGCGCGGTCGTGCCGCACACATGGCCGACGCGGGCCGAAGAAGCGGACAGAGCGTTAAAGCCCGCGCCGCTATGGTTGTGGAAGAGCTGCTTGCCGCTGGTCACGCCATCTTGCGGGCGGATGCAGACGGTCAGCGGAGCGGTGAACACGCTCACCGAGCCGTTCTCGCAGACCACGCGCACATCATAGACGCGCTCATCCAGTTGCAGGCCGTACTCGCTGGCGGCACCGACTTCTTCAATCACTACCCTACAACCCACGGCACTGGCCGGTAAGGCCCCGGCGGGTACATTGACCCACACATCGCCGATTTTGCACTGGTCACCAGACGCATTCAGCGTGCAGCCGTTTGCCGGTTCAGCAACACTCACTGCGACTTCTGCGGCATCAGGCAAGCCAAAGCGAGCAATACGGTCTGCTTCGTTGAGAACTGTGCCGTCATTATTAACATTACTGAAGGAGCCGCCGGCGATCAGGTCGCTGTCCCAGGCACTCAGTGCAAATACTCCGCTGCTCAACGAGCCGTTCCCCGCCCCATTGCTCCCCAGGGCGTGCCAGTCCGTGCCATCCCAGCGGGCGATGCGGTCCGCCTCCGGCAGGCTCGTGCCGTTGTTGTTAACGTTGGTGAAGGTGCCGCCGACAATCAGGTCGCCGTTCCAAACCGTCAGGGCAGCAACAATGGCATTCAACGCGCCGCCCCCCGCGCCGTTACTGCCCAGGGCGTGCCAGTCCGTGCCATCCCAGCGGGCGATGTTATCCGCCGCGCCCAGAGCCGTGCCATTGTTGTTGACGGTGAAGAATAAACCGCCAGCAACCAGGTCACCATTCCACACCGTCAGGGCATAAACAATGCTGCTCAGCGGCAGCGAGCCGCCCCCCGCGCCGTTGCTCCCCAGGGCGTGCCAGTCCGTGCCATCCCAGCGGGCGATGTAATCTGCTTCGGTCAGAGCTGTGCCATGATTATTGACGTTGCTGAAGTAACCGCCCACAATCAGGTCACCATTCCACATCGTCAGGGCAAGAACATAATTGTTAAATGAACCGTTGCCCGAGCCATTGCTCCCCAGGGCATGCCAGTCCGTGCCGTCCCAACGGGCAATGTAATCTGCTTCGGTCAGAGCTGTGCCATGATTGTTGACGTTGGTGAAGGCGCCGCCGACAATCAGGTCGCCGTTCCACACCGCCAGGGCATAAACAACATTCCCCAACGAACCATTCCCGGAGCCGTTGCTGCCCAGGGCGTGCCAGTCCGTGCCATCCCAGCGGGCGATGTAATCTGCCGCGCCGAGGACCGTGCCATTATTGTTGATGTTGGTGAAGTTACCGCCCACAATCAGGTCGCCGTTCCACACCGTCAGGGAATGCACATTGTCGTTCAACGAGCCGTCCCCCGCCCCATTGCTGCCGAGAGCCTCCCAGTCGCCCTCGGCCGGGGCCGTTATCGGCGCGAACAACGGCCCGCGCTGCGGGTCGATGGTCACGTCCCAGCCGTCCAGGTTGATGCTACCAGTTAAGCCCTCCGGCACGTTCAGCGTGCCATCGGCGTTCAGGTAGGGTTCGGGGGAAATCAGGGTTTCATGCTGGGCCGCAACCGGGGCGGTGGGAACAATACCCCAGCCCAGTACCAGAGCAGCCACGACAAACAGCCGGAAAATGCGTGCGTTCATCTTCAGCCTCCTCCTAAAGGGTGGTTGGCCCCGACCTGCTGAAGAATCACCACATCAAGGCTTTTGTTTTCAAAATTCTATCAAATACGAAAGATTTCCACAACCAAAAATCACCCGCCCGCGCCGGGGTGGCGCGGGCGGTGTGTGATGGCGCAGCGGGCTAAAGCCCGCTGTCTGATTAGCACACTGCCACCAGCACGGCAATTACCAGTTACCAATTACTCGTTACTCATTACTCGTTACTCATTACTCGTCCCTCGTTACCTGCCCTTAAAAACCATCCTCCCCGGGCGAAGGCCACCGGGGAGGACGATTGTGAAGGGGTCAAGCCACCCCGGGAGGAACCGGGATGAACTCTATGAGGAGGGTGTAGTTGGCCGAAAGCCTTTAATAAGCTCTCGAAAACAGGTGTTGGCCAACTACTAAAGCAGTCCCGCGGGGTCTGCGCCGGAACATTTGCTAAATCTTGAACCGGCTACAACCTCAAAATGCACTGTGGACTGCTCACTTGCCGACGCGTTTGCGCAGGAAGGTCGGGATGTCCAGGTCTTCGGGGTTGAAGGCCGGTTCCAGTTCCTGCGGCTGGCCGCCGCGCTGGGTGGCTTCGGAAGCATCTGCCACGCTCTGCCCGGCCGGGCGGCTGGCGGCGCTCAATTGCTGGGCGCTGGGGCGGCTGCGCAACATGCGGCGCGGCACCCCGCTGCGCTCAAAGCCGGTGGCGATGACGGTAATGCGAATGTCCTCGCCCATCTGCGGGTCAATTACGGCGCCGAAGATGAGGTTGACATCCGGGTGAGCGGTTTCCTTGATGATGGCAGCGGCCTGGTTGACCTCAAACAGCGAGAGGTCGGGGCCGCCGGTGACGTTGAAGAGGATGCCGCGCGCCCCGTCAATGGTGATGTCCAGCAGGCTGCTGGTAATCGCCTGCTCGGCGGCCAAGCGGGCGCGGTCTTCGCCGCTGGCCTTGCCCACCGCCATGAGGGCCGCCCCACCTTCGGACATAATCGTGCGCACGTCGGCAAAGTCCAGGTTAATCAGGCCGGGCACGGTAATCAGTTCCGAAATGCCCTGAATGCCCTGGCGCAGCACGTCATCAGCGATGCTGAAAGCATCCGTGAGGCTGGCGCGCTTATCCACCACCTGCAACAGGCGGTCGTTGGGGATGACAATCAGGGTGTCCACCTGCTCCTTGAGCTTGGCAATCCCGGCTTCGGCGGTCTGGCCGCGGCGGGCGCCTTCAAAGGTGAACGGGCGGGTGACCACGCCAATCGTCAACGCGCCGACTTCGCGCGCAATCTGTGAAACAATCGGGGCCGCGCCGGTGCCGGTGCCGCCGCCAATACCGGCGGTGACAAAGACCATATCGGCGCCCTTAATCACGCTGTACAGTTCTTCGGCGGATTCTTCGGCCGCTTTGCGGCCATTCTCGGGGTTGCCGCCGGCGCCGAGGCCGCGGGTGTGCTTGTCGCCAATGCGCACGCGCACCTGGGCGTTGGAAAGCATCAGCGCCTGGGCATCCGTATTGACGGCCACAAATTCAATGCCCTGCAGGCCTTCGGCAATCATGCGTTCCACGGCGTTGCATCCGCCGCCGCCCACGCCAATGACCTTGATGCGGGCAAAAGATTCAGAATTCGGGTTGGGTTTCATCGGTTCCTCCGGTGTGCTTGTCCTTCACAACAAGACATGAGTTTGTTATACAGTTATGCATAAAATCTTGCAGCTTAATCGCAGGCTCATTTTTCTTCGTATCAGGGCAGCATGCGCTTCAGAAAATCCTTGACCTTCTCCAGGGACACATTCTTGCTGCCCGCCCCCGCCACCCGGATGGGCCGGGCGGCCACCGAGGGGTCTACCTCGCTCATCAGCAAAGCCCACTGAATCAGGCCGATGCTGGTGGAGTACGAGGGCGATTGCAGTTTATCGACCATGCCGCGCAGGTTCTCCGGCCCGGCCAGCCGCACCGGCAGGCCGAGGACATCGCTGGCGAGCTTGCGGATGCCCGGCAGCTGGCTGGTGCCGCCGGTCAGCACCACCCCGGCTGGCAGCAGGCCGTCGTAGCCGCTGCGCTTGATTTCCTGCAGCATCAGGCTGAAGATTTCTTCCACCCGGGCTTCAATAATGTGTGCAAGTTCCATGCGCGAAACACTCACCGGGGCTTCCTCGCCAAAGGCCTTGACCGGGAAGGTCTCGCCTTCGGCCACTTCGCTGGTGAGAGCGTGGCCGTGCTGGAGTTTGATTTCCTCGGCCTGGCTGAAGGGCAGGCGCAGCCCGTGGGCAATGTCGCTGGTGATGTGGTTACCGCCGACCGCCAGTACCATCGTGTGCCAGACATCGCCTTCAATGAAAATCGCCATGTCGCTGGTGCCGCCGCCGATATCGCACACCACCACGCCCATCTCGCGCTCGGTGTCGGTCAGCACCACCTCGCCCGAGGCCAGCGGGTTGAGCACAAACTGGGTGACTTCCACCCCGGAGCCGCCCACCACCTGGCGCAGGTTATCCACCGTGGCGGCGGCAGCGGTAATGATGTGCGCTTCGACCTCCATGCGGTAGCCGTGCATGCCGATTGGCATGCGGATGCCGTCCTGCCCGTCCACGGTAAAGCCGCGCTGGATGACATGCACGACTTCGCGATTGTGCGGGATGGCGACGGCGCGGGCGGCTTCCATCGCCCGCAGCACATCGGCATCGTCCACAATCTGGCGGCTGATGCCGACCACGCCGCGGCTGTTGATGCTGGAGACATGCGAGCCCGCCAGACTGACAAGGGCCGAGGTAATCTCCAGCCCGGAGGTGCGCTCGGCCTTGTCCACCGAGAGGCGCACGGCCTGCGATGCGGCGGCGAGGTCCACCACCGCCCCCTTGCGGATGCCCTGCGAAGGCTCAATGCCCACGCCCAGAATCCGGATGCGGCCATTCTCCTCCACCCGCGCCACCAGCGTGCAGACTTTGGTCGTCCCGAGGTCAATGCCAACGATAATTGAGTCGTCCATCAAGTTTTCCGCTAGTCTTCCCGATAAAAGGGCGCGTGCAGGTACTCCACGCTAATCAGCGAGGGGCGAATCCCCTCGGCGTCCAGAGTTTCCACAATCGTGTGGTAGACCGCCAACCGGGCGGGCATATCGGTGGGTTGCAGGCCAAAGTACACCTGCCAGCCGCGGGCGTCCTGCCAGCCGAGGCCGTAGCGCGGGTCATAGGCCAGGGTGGTTTCCTCGGGGGCGGCGGCCGCCAGGGTGAGGATGGCGCGCGCCAGTTCCGGCGAGAGCAGTTGCTGGCCCTGGGCCAGTTCGCTTTCCGTGGCGGGCGGCAAGCCGTGGGCGATGATGGTCACCATCTCTTCGACCTCGCCGCGCGGCAGGAAGGCAAAGCCGCTGGCATCCACCCAGGTCAGGATGCCTTCATGTTCCCAGGCGATGGCCGGGGCGCGCTCAATGGCCGAGATGTTCACCACCGCCGGGAAACCCACCCGTACGCGGATGTCCAGCAGTTCGGGGAAAGCCGCTTGCAGGCGTTCCTGCAACTCACGCGGCCGGATTTCAAAAATGGATTGACCCGAAACGGCCAGCACGGTATTGACTTCATTGGGGGTCAGGCGCGCCAGCCCTTCGACATTGGCGGAGGCCACAGTGAACTGCGGGGCAGTCCAGAGCAGGTACAGCCCCCAGCCGAGCAGGGCCGCCAGCGCAAAGGAGAGCAGGCGCGCCCCCACCCGCAATTGCGGCAGGGCGGGCAGGCGCATTTCGGCTCCGGCGGTCATCGGCAGGGCGACATTGTAGCGGCGGCGGGCCGGGCGCTGGCCGCGGGCCGCGGTCGGGGTCGGGGTCGCCATCACGCCGCGGCGCGAGACCATCGGCGGCATTTCGCGGCTGGCGGTTGTGCGCCGGTCGTCCCGGCGCGGTTTTTTGGCGCTGCTCTGGTTGCGGCGCGCCCGGATTTTATCGGCGCGGGTGCTCACGCGTGGCCTCCACGGGCAAACTCGCGCTGGGTGGCATCCCGCTCGGCCTTGCGTTCGAGCGCCAGCTCAATCAGGCGCGCCACCAGGGCGGGGCCGTCCAGGCCGCTGGCAGCCCACAAACGCGGGTACATGCTGATGCTGGTAAAGCCCGGGATGGTGTTGATTTCATTGATATAAACCGCCCCGCTGTCCGACTCCAGAAAGAAGTCGGCGCGGGCCAGCCCGGCCATATCGCAGGCTTTGAAAGCCTGCACCGCCAAGGCGCGGATATGGGCGGCCGTTTCATCGGGGATGTCCGCCGGGACAACGGTCTGCGAGCGTTCATCATGGTACTTGGCATCATAGGAATAGAACTCGGCCCCGGGGAGCACTTCGCCGCACACCGAGGTCCGGGGGTCATCGTTGCCCAGCAGGCTGACTTCAATCTCGCGGACGTTGAGGCCCTTCTGCACCAGCACCCGCCGGTCATAGGCGGCGGCTTCCAGCAGGCCTTCCAGCAGGTCGCCCCGGCTGGTGACTTTGCTCACCCCCACCGAAGAGCCGAGGTTGGCGGGCTTGGTGAAATAGGGATAGCCACCGAGGGCGCCTTCGATTTTGTTCAGCACGGCCTGGGCGTCGGCCTGCAACTCACTGCGCAGCACCAGCACACCCGGCACGACCGGGATACCCTGGGCCCGCATCAGGTCGGCGAAGATGGCCTTGTCCATCCCAACCGCCGAGCCGGTTACGCCCGGCCCGACATACGCCAGGTCGGCCATTTCGAGCAGGCCCTGCAAAGTACCGTCCTCGCCGAAGGTGCCGTGCAGCACCGGGAAGACCACATCCAGGCGGCGCACCAAGTCCAGCCCGCCGCCCTGCAGGCGGTAGAGGCCGGCGCGAGCCGGGTCGGCCAGCAGGGTCACGGGCAGCAGGCCGGCGGTGTCGCCGGATTCCATGGCCGCCAGCACCTCCGTGCCGGTCAGCCATTCGCCGGCGCGGGTAATCCCGATTTCGACGACATCGTACACGGCGCGGTCGAGCACGCTCAACACGAAGCGCGCCGACATGAGCGAAACGGCATGCTCGCCGCTGCGCCCGCCAAATACCACGCCGATGGTCGGTTTCGCGCTCATTGCCACTCGCCTACCAGTTCCACTTCCAGTTCCAGCGTCACGCCGGTCTTTTCGGCCACCGCGGCCTGGGCCTGCTTAATCAGGGCCAGCGCGTCAGAGGCCATGCCCGCGCCGAGGTTCACGAAGAAATTGGCGTGCAGGTCGCTGATTTGTACATCGCCGACTCGCAGGCCTTTCAACCCGGCGGCTTCAATCAGCCGGCCGGCATACTCGCCGGGCGGGTTCTTGAACATCGAGCCCATGCTGGCGCCCGGGGGCTGGGTTTGCCGCCGATGGGCCAGAAAGTCATCCATGCGGGCCTGAATCATGGCCGGGTCTCCGTCTGCCAGGTTGAGGGTGGCGCTCAAGACCACCGCCTGCCCCAGCCCTTCCTTTAATACGCTGGAACGGTAGGAGTAGCGCAGGTCGTCCAGGGTCCACTTCTGGCGGCCATCATGGCGGTGCAAGACTTCGGCCACCCGTAAATTCATGGACATGTCACCGCCGTGGGCGCCGGCATTGCCGAAGACCGCCCCGCCCACCGTGCCGGGAATGCCGCCGGCCCATTCCAGGCCGCTTAAGCCCTTCTGGGCCGCCTGGCGCGCCAGCGCCCCGAAATTGGCGCCTGATTCGGCCCAGACCTGGGGCGGCCGCCGGTCGGTATGCCAGGTGACGGCTTTGGCGCGGTTGTGGATGACCACGCCCCGCACCCCGGCATCGCTGACCAGGATATTGGAGCCGCCGCCCAGCATGGTGAAAGGCACATCCAGCCGCCACAGATGGCTGACCATTTCGGCCAGGCCATCGGCGTTTTCAGCCTCCAGCAACAGGTCGGCCGGGCCGCCCATGCGGGCCGAAGTAAAGCGCGCCAGGGCGACATTTTCCTGCAAACGCCCGCCAAACAGGCGGCGCAATTCGTCCAGCGGCAGGGTGTGGGGCATCATCATGCGTTCACCCTGGCGCGGGCCTGCAAACCAGCCAGCAGGCCGGCGCTGACGGCGGTGGCATCACCCGCCGAGAAAACCAGAATGACATCCCCGGCTTTGACCTGCGCCAGCAGGTAGCCGGTGGCTTCTTCCAGTTTTTGCTGATAGACCGGCGCATCCGCCCGGATGGCGGCCAGCAAATGGTCATGCGAAAAATCGGCCGGCGGGGCTTCGCGGGCGGCGTACACGCCGGTGACCAGCACCCGGTCGGCGTGGTCAAAGGCCGCCCCAAAATCCGAAAGCAATTGCAGGGTGCGCGAATAGGTGTGCGGCTGCCACACGGCCCACAGGCGGCGGCCGGGGTAACGGGCGCGGGCGGCCGCCAGCGTGGCTTTGATTTCAGTCGGGTGGTGGCCGTAGTCATCCACCACCAGTACACCGACGGCCTCGCCCAGCACATCAAAGCGGCGGCCGGCGCCGCGAAAATCGCCCAGGGCGCGGGCGGCTTCGGCTACATCCAGGCCGAGCCAGTCCACCAGCGCCAGCACCGCCAGCGCATTGAGTACGTTGTGTTCGCCCGGCACCTGCAAGGCCAGCGTTGCCAGCGGCTGGCCGCCCTTAAGGGCGGTAAAGGCATAGCCGCGCCCGGCCTGGGGCTGAAGGTCACGGGCGGTAAAGTCGGCCGCGCCATTCAACTGGTAAGCCAGGGTGTCTTTATCGCTGCCGGCGGTGCGTGCCAGCAGGGCGGCCGCGCCGGGGTCATCCGTGCCGGCCGCCAGCAGGCCGCCGGGCTTGATGCGCTCGGCAAAGCCCTCAAAGGCCTGCATGAAGACTTCCGGGGTCGGGAACATATCCGGGTGGTCGTGTTCGATGTTGGTCACAATCGCGGCTTCGGGGTTCAGACCCCAGAACATGTAGTCATATTCATCGGCTTCAATCACAAAGTACGGGCCGCGCCCGGCCGAGGCGTTGGTGCCGAGGTTCTGCACCACCCCGCCCACAATGTAGCCCGGCCGCTGGTCCAGGGCCGTCAGGGTCCAGGCCAGCATGGCGCTGGTGGTCGTTTTGCCGTGCGAACCGGCCACCGCCAGCACGCGGCAATCTTTCAATAGTTCGGGCAGGTAGTCGGCGCGCTTGAGTACCGGGATACCCGCCGCCCGCGCCGCCGCCACTTCCGGGTTGTCATCCAGCACGGCCGAGGAGCGAATCACCAGGTCGGCCCCACCCACATTTTCGGCGACATGCCCATTGAAGATGCGCGCCCCGGCCCGCGTCAAACTCTCGGCCAGAGGCGAAGCCGCCCGGTCCGACCCGCTGACGGTATGGCCGCGTTCCAACAGCACGCGGGCGATGGCTGAAAGCCCCGCCCCGCCAATGCCGATGAAATGGACATGCTGCTTGCTCAAGTGGTATTCCTCGTTGTTCGTTGTTCGTTATTCGTAACTGGTAATTAGTAATTTGTAATTGGTGATTTTTGCTCTATGCCAGCTATCTAATTGCCAGTTACCAATTACTATTTTCCAATTACGATTTTCTTTCCCTACACAAACACAATCACCACAAAGGTAAACGCTACCGCAATCACAAAATAAATCTCCGGCACGCCCAGCCAGGCGGGCGGCAGGTAGGTAATCAGGCGGATGGCGGCCTCGCCAAGTTGGTCGCCGGCCTGCGGGGCACGGATCAGGTCAAACGGATAGCCGGCCCGGTGCATGTAATACCAGATTGAGCCGACAATCAGGTAGCCATTTACGCCGCCCAGCACGATGCCCAGCAGCGAGTCTTGCAGCTTTTCACGGCGGGCGGCGCTCTGGAAGCGCGCAATCGCGCCCGGGGTCTGGTAGCCAAAGAACGACAGCACCAGAATAATCAAGGCCCGCACCCAGAATTCGGTTTTGGGGCCGCCGCTGGCAATCAGGGCCTGAATAAACCCGACGTAGGTTTCCAGCACCAGAATAATGAAGATGCCGAGGATGACGCTGAAAGCCGCCAGCAATTCCTTGGCCCAGCCGCGGGTCATGCCCACCAGCCCGCCAAGGGTAACGAACAGCCAGAACACAAACGCTAATGAAACCATAGGCCAATCCTCACTTCGCCGCCCCGGTTGGGCGGGGCGCGCCCAGCTGGCGCAGCAACCCGGCAATTGTTTCCGCCGCCTGCGGCCGCGCCAGCGACTGCATCGCCACCTGCATGGCGCGCAATCTGGGTTTATTATGCATCAGGTCCAGCACTGTCGCTGTCAGTTTTTCCTCCAGATCTGCATCCTTCAGAATCACAGCCCCGCCGCGGTCGGCCAGGTATTCGGCATTAACCTGCTGGTAACGCCAGAAATGCGGCAGCGGCACCAGCACGGCCGGCAGGCCAAACAGGGGCAGTTCACCCAGCGTGCTGGCGCCGGCGCGGCACACGGCCAGGTCGGCGCAGGCAAAAGCGGCGCCCATCTGCTCATGCAGGTAGGGGAAGGCTTTGTAGCGCGCTTGAAGATTTTCCGGCAGAGCGGGCGTGGCGGCGCGGGTTTCATCCCAGGTGGTTTCGCCGGTGACGTGCAAGACCTGCATGTGGGGTAGCAAATCCGGCAGGTCCTTCACCAAAGCCAGGTTAATCGCCCGCGAGCCTTTGCTGCCGCCAAAGACCAGCAGGGTGGGCGCGGCCGGGTCGAGCCCGAATTCGCGGGCGGCGGCTTCCCGCGTCCAGCCGGTCAGGTCAGGGCGCACCGGGTAGCCGGTGACTTCCACCCGCTGGCGGGACGGGAAGTAGCGTTTGGATTCTTCGGCCGGAGCCGCCACCACCGAGGCGTAAGGCGCAATCAGTTTCAGGGCGCGCGCCGGTTCAATATCCGGCAGGCACAGGGCCATCGGGCGGCCGCGCCCCGCCAGGCCGACCGGTACGCTCACAAAGCCGCCGGTGAAGAAGAGCACATCCGGCTGGAACTGGCGCACCAGTTTGCGGGCGGCGAAGTAGCCGCGCCCCAGTTGGAACAGCCCCAGCAGGCCGCGCAGCCCGACCCCCACCACCTGCCCGGCCGGGATGGCGACAAACGGCAGCCCGGCGCGTTGCACCAGGCCAGCCTCCATGCCGCCTTCGCCGCCCACCCACAGCACCTCGAGCGTGGCCTTATCCAGGGTCTGCAGCACGGCCAGGGCGGGGTACACGCCGCCGCCGCTCGCGCCGGCGCATATCATCAGGCGCATTCGGCCTCCTTCGGGGGAGTGGGGCGGCTTCCAGAACTGGCGCCTGCCCCTGGCGGGCGACATTCATGATGATGCCGACCGCCCCCAGGGTCACTACCAGGTTGGAACCGCCCACACTGATAAACGGCAGGGCGTTACCGGCAAACGGCAACAGCCCGACCATTACAGACATATTAATCATCGCCTCCATCACAATCCAGAGCGTCAGCCCGGCCGCCAGCAGCATGCCGAGCTGGTCCGGGGCGCGCTGGGCAATGGCCAGCCCGCGCCACAGCAGCAGCAGGTAGAGCGAAATCAGGCCGACCGCCCCCACCAACCCGGTTTCTTCCACCACCACCGCAAAAATGCTGTCCGTCGGCGGCACGGGCAAACCGGTGTACTTGGTGTCCGAACGGCCAATGCCCACGCCGAACAGGCCGCCATTAACAAAGGCCTCGATGGAGCGGCGCACATGGTAGTCGGCCTGGGTGGGGTCCTTGATGCCTTCCATATAGGCTTCAATACGCGTGCTGCCGGTAGGGTGCACCCGCACCACGAACCAGCCCGCCAGCCCGACCACCAGCAGCAGGACAAAGATTTGCTTGAGGTCGCCGCCCGCCAGAAAGAACAGCAGGCCGCCCAGAAAGACAATGGTGATGGTGGCGCTCAAGTCCGGTTGCAGGTAAATCAGGCCGCCCACCAGCCCCACGATCGCGCCCAGCGGCGCCAGGCCAAAGTTGATATCCCGCAACTGGTCGCGCTTGGCAAACAGCCAGACCGCCAGATAGATGATGATGGCGACCTTGGCGAGCTCGGAAGGTGAAAAAGAGCCATCGGCCAGAGTACGCACGGCGTTGTAACGGCGTTCGCCAATGGCAAAGACCGCCAGCAGCAGGAAGACGGTCACGCCCATCATCGGCACGGCCAGCTTGCGGAAGAGGTGATAATCCATATAGCTGGCGATGACCGCTCCCACAATGCCGACGCCCATCCACATCATCTGGCGGCGGAAGGTGGCGGTGGCGTCGCCATCATTGACAAACAGCGAGAAATCCCAACTGGCCGAGTACACCATCCACGTACCAAAGACCAGCAGGGTAAAGACCGCCAGTAACAGCCAGACATCAATGCCCAGGGCGGTTTTGCCAACCGGCCGGGCGGCCCGGCGCGGGCGCACCTCCTGCATTTCTTCTTCATAGCCAGTGGTCGTCATATCTGCTCCTCGCTGGATGCGGGCAAGGCCTGCACCCATTCCTTAAAACGGTCGCCGCGCTGTTCGTAATCTGCAAATTCATCAAAACTGGTGCATCCGGGGGAGAGCAGCACCACCCCACCGGCGGGCGGCGCGACGGTGGCAGCCGCCACGGCGGCCTGCAAGCCCGGGACGCTCTCGACCGCGACTTGCACTCTGGCTTCGTCCAGCGCGGCGCGGATGAGCCCGGCCGCCTCGCCAAAGCAAATCACGCGCACCACATTGCTGGCGGCGACTTCACGCGCAAATTCCTGCCACGGCAGGGCCTTGTCGCGCCCGCCCATCAGCAGCACGATGGGCCGCCGGATGGATTGGAGGGCCATAATCACCGCGCTCGGGGTAGTGGCCTTGCTGTCATTAATCCAGTCGGCCCCGCCCCAGGCGCGCACCAGTTCCAGCCGGTGCGGCACGCCGCGAAAGCCCTGCACGCCGGCTCGCAACGCGTCGTCCGGCAGGCCGGCGGCGGCCCCCAAGGCGCAGGCCGCCAGCACATTGCGGACGTTGTGCAGGCCGGGCAGCAGGATGTCGCTGACGGGCAGCACCGCCCGTTCGCCGGCGTCCGTGCGCAGCCACGCTTGCTCGCCGCGCACAAACGCGCCCGGCTGGCCGTCATCCTCCAGGCCAAAGCCCAGCCACTGCCCGCGCACCTGCTCCCGCAAGCCCCAGGCGGCCGGGTCATCGCGCCCCAGCACGGCTGTGTCCTCGGCGGTCTGGTGGGTCAGAATATTCAGCTTGGCGGCGGTGTAGGCGGCCAGCGTGCCGTGCCGGTCCAGGTGGTTGGGGGTGATGTTCAGGATGCCCGCCACCTGCGGCGAGGTGGTCATTAATTCCAGTTGAAACGAAGAGAGTTCCATCACCGCCAGATCAGCGGCGGTCATGTCGTCCAGCATTTCGAGCAGGGGCGTGCCGATGTTGCCGCCGACCCAGGCGCGCCGGAGGCCGCGTCCCTCGGCGGCGGCCGCCATGCGCCCCAGCAATGTGGTGGTGGTGGTTTTACCCGCCGAGCCGGTAATGCCCACCACCCGGCAGGGGCTTTCATCCAGAAAGACCTGTGAATCATTGCTGAAGTGCAGGCCGCGCGCCCGCGCTGCCTGCAAGAAGGGAATCGTCAGCGGCACGCCGCCCGAAGGGCACACCACCGTCGCCACATCCAGCAGGCTCTCGGGGTGGCCGCCCAGCGCCCATTCCAGATTGGGCACGTCCGCCATGCGTTCCAGCGTATCCATCATTTCGGCCTCCGGGCGCGCATCCGTAAGGATGACGCGCGCCCCGCGCCGCGCCAGAAAGCGCGCCAATGCCCGCCCCTGCCGGGCCGCCCCCACCACCACCGCGCACGCTTCGGCATAGTCGGGCACCTCACACCACCGCCAGCGCCACGCCAATCATGGCGCCCAGCAAACTGATGAGCCAGAAGCGCTGCACCACCTGGGTTTCACTCCAGCCCGAAAGCTCGAAGTGCAAGTGGATGGGCGACATCTTGAAGACGCGCTTGCCTTTGGTGTACTTGAAATACGAGACCTGAATGACCACGCTCAAAATCTGGATAAACGGGATGAAGGCAATGATGGGGTACAGAATCCAATGCCCGGTCATGAGCGCCACCACCCCCAGCGTGCCGCCCAGCGCCATCGAGCCGGTGTCGCCCATAATCAGCATGGCAGGGTGGACGTTGAACCACAGGAAGCCGAACAGCGCACCGACCAGCGTAAAGCAGAACTGCGCCAGAAAGACCTGCCCCTGAATGATGGCTATCAGGCCGAAGGCGGCGAAGCAGGTGGCGGAAATCAGGCCCGCCATACCGTCCAGCCCATCGGTGAAGTTGATGGCGTTGGCGCTGCTGACAATAATGAACATTGCAATCGGGATGTAGAAGATGCCAAAATTTATTGTGCGCGAGAGTCCGGGGAAGTACATGTGGGGCACATCCAGCACGGCGTACAGACCCCAGGCCACCAGCCCGGCCAGCGCCACCTGAATCAGGAACTTGTAGCGGGCTTTCATGCCCTCGCCTCTGGCGCGGTTGCGCAGTTTCTCCCAGTCATCCACCGCCCCCAGCGCGCCAAAGCCCAGCATCGTACCCAGCGGCACCAGCACCGAAAGCCCCTGCCCGCTGAAGCCAATCAGCGAGACGGCGTTCAGCAGCACGGTGAGTAGCAGCACCGGCAGCACAATCATCACCCCACCCATGGTCGGTTTGCCGGCCTTGGCCTGGTAGGAATCCGGCAACTCCAGCCGGATGCTGTCGCCCATCTTCAGGGCCCGCAGAATACGAATCAGCGGCCCGCCCCAAATGACCGTGAGGATGAATGCAATCGCTGCCAATGCCAGCGCAACCGAGGGTTGA
>CAZEQN010000006.1:0-26783 GCA_964514335.1 uncultured Anaerolineaceae bacterium | reverse complement strand
TGTTCGGCTTTGCGGTCGATGAGCGCATCCCGCCGGTGGAAATCGAAAACCTGTAAGCGCCGCCAGTTATAATCAGGGCGACACCACCGCCACGGAGCCGCCCCATGACCCAACCTCTGATTCGGGATGAATCCCCCCTGCAACCGCGCCGCCGCGTGGTGATTGTCGGCGCTTCGGCTGGCATCGGCGCGGCGTTGGCGCGCCAACTGGGCAAAGAAGGCGCGGCCCTGGCCCTGCTGGCGCGCCGGGGAGATGTGCTGGCCGCCCTGTGCAAGGAAATCAACGCCGCCGCCGGCGAGACCCGCGCCGTGGCCTACGCCCATGACGTGACTGATACGGCCAGCGTGCCGGGCCTGTTCCAAAAGATATTGGCCGACCTCGGCACGATTGATTCGATTGTGTACTGCGCCGGGGTGATGCCCAGCGTGACCTTTACCGAATACAACTATGAAAAAGAGGCCGCCATGACCGCCGCCCACCTGCTGGGGGCGTTTGCCTGGCTGGGGCCAGCCGCGACCCTGTTTGAGCGCATGGGCGCCGGCCAGATTGTGGGCATCTCCTCGGTGGCGGGCGACCGCGGCCGGGTGATTAACCCCGGTTACCATGCCTCCAAGGCCGGCTTTACCACTTACCTTGAATCGCTGCGCAACCGCCTGACGCGGCGCGGCGTCAATGTCCTGACCATCAAGCCCGGCCGGGTGGATACCGAGATGACCCGCGGGGCCGGCATCACCAAGGGGTTGTACCCGGTCGAGAAGACCGCCGCCGCCATTGCCCGTGCCATGCGCCAGCGCAAGCAGGTGGTGTACATCCCCGGCTGGTACCGCTGGATGATGCTGGTCATCATCCACCTGCCGTCCTTTATCTTCCGGAGACTGAAGTTTTGAGCACACTCAACGGCAAATCGCCGGCCCTGCCTGCCGAGCGGCTGGCGCGGCTGGAGAACTTCGGCCACTCGCTGGCGGCCCCCGGCTACCTCTTCCGCCCGACCCACACCGAGCAGATTGCGGAGCTGTTCCGCGCCGCCCGCCAGCAGGGCTTTACCATCGGCCTGCGCGGGGCTGGCCGCAGTTACGGCGATGCTGCCCTGAACGGCGGCCAGGCCGTGCTGGACATGAGCCGCATGCGCCGCCTGCTGGCCTGGGACCCGGCCAAAGGCATCCTCAAAGTCGAGCCGGGCTTCACCATTCAGAACCTGTGGCAGACCACGCTGGAGGATGGCTGGTGGGGGCCGGTGATGCCCGGCACCATGTTCCCGACCCTCGGCGGCTGCCTGTCTTCCAACATTCACGGCAAAAACAACTGGCAGGCCGGGCCAATTGGCGAGCATGTGCTCGAATTCACCGCCCTGCTGCCGAATGGCAAGGAAGTCACCTGCACGCCTAAGAAAAATGCCGACCTGTTCCACGCCATGATTGGCGGCATGGGCCTGCTGGGCGTGTTCACCTCCATCACCCTGCAACTCAAGCGGGTCTACTCCGGCTATCTGGATGTAACCGCCTGGGCCGAGCCGAACCTGGCTCATATGCTGGCCGCCACCGATGAAGGCAAGGTGCATGATTACATCGTCGGGTGGGTGGATTGCACCGCCAGCGGGCGCGGCCTGGGGCGCGGCCAGATGCACAGCGCCGACTACCTGCCGCCCGGCGCCGATCCGCACCCGGCCCAGTCCCTGCGGGTGGAACATCAGGCGCTCTCACCCAACCTGTTCGGCATTCTGCCACGTTCCGTCATCCACCAGTTCATGAAACTCGGTTTTCATAACCCCGGCATTTGGGCGGTCAACACCGCCAAGTACACCCTCAACCGCACGCTGGGGCATGACAAACGCTACTGGCAGACTTTTGTGGCCTTCAACTTCCTGCTGGACTATGTGCCCGACTGGGAACGCGCCTACGGCCGCGGCGGCCTGATTCAATACCAGACCTTCCTGCCCAAGGACACCGCCGCGGATGTGTGGGGCGAGATGCTGCGCCTGTGCCAGCGGCGCGGCCTGCCCTCGTACCTCGGGGTGGTCAAGCGCCACCGCCCGGATAACTTCCTGTTCAGTCACGCTGTGGACGGTTTCTCTCTGGCGCTGGACTTCAAGGTCAGTGACCGTAACCGCCAGAGGTTACAGGCCCTCACCCGTGACCTCACCCGGGTTGCCCTGCAGGGCGGCGGGCGCTTTTACTTCGCCAAGGACAGCGCCCTCTCGGCCGAGGAAACCCGGGCTTACCTCGGGGAACAGACCCTCACCAGATTTCAAGCCCTCAAGCGCAAAACCGACCCGCATGGCCTCCTGCAAACCGACCTCTACCGCCGCTGCCTGGCGAGCGAGTAATTGTTTATGCATTGTGACCTGTACCGCCTGCCCGGCCTGACCGACTACGCAAGAGCCCGCGACCTCCAGAATCAGATCGCGGCGGAAATCGCCGCCGGGGAGCGCGGCCCAACCCTGTTGCTGCTGGAACACCCGCCAGTCTATACCTTTGGCGGGCAGGGCAAACCGGAGAATCTGCTGTGGGATGCGGCCGAGTGCGCCCGGCGCGGCATCGCCCTCCACCAAACCGACCGCGGCGGGGATGTGACCTACCACGGCCCCGGTCAACTGGTCGGTTACCCGATTCTGCCGCTGGCAATGGGCGAGCTAACGCCCGACCCGGCCAGCGGCCAGCCGCGGCTGCCCCAGGCCGATTACACCGGCTACCTGCGCAATCTGGAAAAAACCCTGATATTGGCGCTGATGAAACTGGGCATTGGCGCGGGGCAGATCCCGGGCCTGACCGGCGTGTGGGTGCAGCCGGAGGTGCTCTCGCGCTGCCGCCATTGCCCGCCAGCCCTCAAACAGGCCCCGGCCAAAATCGCCAGCATCGGCGTGAAGGTGGATGCGCGCGGCATCACCCGCCACGGCTTTGCCCTGAATGTCGCCCCGGACATGCGCCATTGGGAGGGCATTCTGGCCTGTGGGCTGGAGAACCAGAACAAGGTCAGCCTCGAAATGCTGCTGGAGCCGCCACCCGAAATGGAAGCGGTGATGGACACAGTGAGCGCCGCCTTTGGGGCGGTCTTTGGCTATGAGATGCTCGCCCGGCCGGCCGAAGAACTGGCCGCTGGGACACCCCAACCCTGAATGGTATAATCCATCCGTTAAATTGACGGATAGAACTTCACACAGACAAGAGAACCAAACCCGATGTTGGACAAAGTACAGGCCATCCTTGGCCGCAATGCAGAAATTGAACGCGAACTGCTGGATGTAGGCGATAACTACCAGCGCGCCACCGAACTGAACAAGGAACGCGCCGAACTGGAAGAACTGGTGGAAGTCGGGCGCGAATACCAGGATGTGATGACGCGGCTGGAAGAGGCCCGCGGCCTGGTCTATGGCAACGACCCGGACCTGGCCGAACTGGCCGCCGCCGAAATTGAAGAACTTGAGCCCAAAGTCGAGCCGCTGGAAAAGCAACTCAAGACCCTGCTGCTGCCCAAGGACCCGCGCGATGCTCGCAACGTCATCATGGAAATCCGGGCCGGTACCGGCGGCGATGAAGCCGGGTTGTTCGCCGCCGACCTCTTCCGCATGTACAGCCGCTACACCGAACGCCGCGGCTGGAAGCCCGAAATCCTCTCGATGAGTGAAACCGGCGTGGGCGGCCTGAAGGAAATTATCTTTGAAATCAAGGGCAAGGGCGCTTACTCGCGGCTCAAGTTTGAATCGGGCGTGCATCGGGTCCAGCGTGTGCCGGATACCGAAAGCCAGGGGCGCATCCACACCTCTACCGTGACTGTGGCGGTGATGGCCGAAGTGGACGAAGTCGAAATCGACATCCCGGAAAAAGACATTGAAGTGGAAGTGTATAAGTCGGCCGGGGCCGGCGGCCAGAACGTGCAGAAGAACGCCACCGCCGTGCGCATCCGCCACCTGCCCAGTGGCCTGGTAGTGGCCTGCCAGGACGAGCGCAGCCAGCTCCAGAACCGCCTGCGGGCGATGAGCATCCTGCGCGCCCGCCTGTATGAAGCCGCCGAAGAAAAACGCAACGCCGAAGAGGCTGCCAACCGCCGTTCCCAGATTGGCAGCGGCGAACGCTCCGAGAAAATCCGCACCTACAACTATCCCCAGTCGCGCGTCACCGACCACCGCATCAATGTGTCTTCACACAACCTGCCAGTGGTGATGGATGGTGAAATCGATATCTTCATTGACGAACTGCTCGCCACCGATGAAGCCGAACGACTGGCCGCGGCCGGATTTGACCGCTGACCTGCCCGCCAGCCTCGGCGCAGCCCTGACCGAAGGCCGCGCCGCCCTCGCCGAGCAAAGCGAAGCGCCCGGCCGCGAAGCCCAGATTTTGCTGGCGCACCTCACCGGCCAGCCACGCGCCTGGGTGCTGGCTCACCCCGAAGCCCCGCTCAACCCGCAACTGGCGGCCGCCTACCGGGCGGCCCTGCGCCGCCGCGCCATCGGCGAACCGCTGCCCTATCTGGTGGGCGAGTGGGAGTTCTACGCCCGGCCCTTCTTTCTTGACCCGAATGTCCTTATTTTCCGGCCTGAAACCGAACTACTGGTGGAAACCGGCCTGAACTGGTTACAGGCCAACCCGTCCCGCCGCACGGCGGCCGACATTGGCACCGGCTCCGGCGTGATTGCAATTGCGCTCGCCATTCAGATTGAGGAATTATCCGTTACCGCCATTGATATTTCCGAGGCCGCCCTGGCGCTGGCGCGCCGCAATGCCGAACGCCACGCCGTCGAAAGCCAGGTGGCCTTTGCGCAGGGCGACCTGCTGGCGGCTCTGCCCGCCCCGGTGCACCTGCTGTGCGCCAACCTGCCCTACATCCCGACTGCCACGCTGGACACCCTGCCGGTAGCGCAGTTTGAGCCGCGCCTGGCGCTGGATGGCGGGCCAGACGGCCTGCGCCTGATTGCGCGCCTGCTGGCGGATGCGCCCGCCAAACTTACCCCCGGAGGGCTGGCCCTGCTGGAAATCGAGGCCGGGCAGGGCGAGAGCGCCCCGGCCCTCGCCCGCCAGTTTTTTCCGCAGGCGGCGATTGAGGTGCTGCCCGACCTGGCCGGCCACCCGCGCCTGCTGGTGGTGCAAACCTGATGGACACCCGCACCCTGCCGGCCCACGACCCGGCCGCATTGAATGAAGCCCTGCGCATTTTGGGGGCGGGCGGCGTGGTGGCCTTCCCGACCGATACGGTCTATGGCGTGGGGGCGTTGGTAACTGACGCGGCCGCCATCGCCGGGTTGTATGAAGTGAAGCAACGCCCGCCGGATAAAGCCATCCCGGTGCTGCTGGCGGATAGCGAACAATTGCCACTGATGGCCGGGGATGTGAACCCCACCGCCACCCGGCTGGCGGCGCGCTTCTGGCCGGGGGCGCTCACGCTCATCGTGCCACGCCGGGCCGGCCTGCCGGAAATCCTCGCCCCGAACCAGACTGTGGGCGTGCGCGTGCCGGACCATCCGGCGGCGCGCGCCCTGCTGGCGGCGGCCGGGCCGCTGGCGGTCACTTCGGCCAACCTCTCCGGCGGGCCGGACTGCCGCACCGCCGCCGAAGTAGAAGCCCAACTGGGCGGGCGGCTGGCCCTGATTCTGGATGGCGGCGAAACGCCCGGCGGCATCCCCAGCACGGTGGTGGATACCACCGGCGCAGAGCTGGCTATCTTGCGGGCCGGGCCGCTTTCAGAAGCCGATTTGCGCGCCGCGCTGGACGAATAATCTACGGCGACTCTCATGCAACGCTTAGCCGATTCTAAGGTCTGTCTTAACTGCATGCATATACTTAGGCGTTGGGTAAAGTATTCTCCTCCTTAAGTAGACCGCCGCCGAGTGCAATCACTCGGCGGCGGTTTTGCTTTTATGGAATTGGCGGGTCAGGAAACGCCCACCGGCCAGTTCGGGCGGGCATCCAGCGCCAGCGCGCCTTCCGCCACCTGCCCCAGCGTGTACCGGTAATACCCGGCGGCCGCAATCATGGCCGCATTGTCGGTACAGTATTTCAGGGCCGGGATATGCACCCGCCCGGGCGTATCTTTGGTGACCAGCGCCCGCAGGGCGGCATTGGCCGATACGCCGCCCGCCACAACTATTTCGCGCGCGCCGTGCTGCTGGGCTGCCAGGCGCGCTTTGGTTGCCAGCACCTCGGCCACCGCCTGCTGGAACGAAGCCGCCAGGTCGGCCACCGGCAACCGGGCCTCGACCGTGTTCCAGTCCTTAATCGCCGCCGCGGCTTCGGGCGTGAGCGTTTTACGCTTCAGGTCGCGCACCTGGTGCAGCATGGCAGTTTTCAGTCCGCTGAACGAAAAATCCCACGATCCCTCGAGCCAGGCGCGCGGCAGCGCAAACGCCGCCGGGTTGCCGCCCTCGGCCGCCGCCTGAATCGCCGGGCCGCCCGGGTAGGCCAGCCCCAGCAGGCGCGCCACCTTGTCAAAGGCTTCGCCAGCGGCGTCATCCAGCGTGCCACCCAGCCGTTCATAGGTCAGGTGCCCGGTCATCAGAATCAATTCGCTGTGCCCACCGGAAACCAGCAGGGCCACCAGCGGGAAAGCCGGTTCGGGGTCGTCATTCGGCGGGTCGAGCCAGGCCGAGTAGATATGCCCCTCCAGATGGTTAATGCCCAGCAGGGGTTTGCCGCTGCCCAGCGCCAGCCCCTTGGCAAAGTTCAGGCCGACCACCAGGCTGCCGGGCAAACCCGGCCCCTGGGTTACGGCTATCGCATCCACATCGTCCAGACTCATGTGGGCCTGGGCGAGGGCTTCTTCCACCACGGTGTGAATGGTGCGGATGTGCTGGCGCGAGGCCACTTCCGGGAAGACGCCGCCATATTTGGCGTGCATCGCGGCCTGCGAGGCCACCACGTTGGAGAGTACCCGGCGGCCATCTTCGACCACCGCCGCGGCGGTTTCATCGCATGAAGTTTCAATGCCCAAAATGCGGGCGGGGGCGAGCGGAGACTCAATCATTTCAAATCATTAAACCACAGAGGCACAGAGACACAGAGAAAACAACCGCTGCGGATCTCTCATATGCCTGTGAGGTGTTTCATCAAGCAGTTTGAATCGGGATGACGAGGTCATGCGGGAAGTCGGCCAGCACCTCGATTTCACCATTTGGCCGCACATAAACTGTGTCTTCAATCCGTACGCCCATGCCCTTGCTCGGGTAGTACAGGCCGGGTTCAATCGTCACCACCACGCCCGGCCGCAACGTCACCGAGGCATCGCGTGAAAACGGCTGCTCGTGGATGTTCAGGCCGAGGCCGTGCCCCACACTGTGGACGTAGCCTTCCTGCACGGCCGGGTCCTGGCGGATGGTGGGGTGGCCCTGGGCTTCGAACAGGTCACAGGTGCGTTCCTGCAACAAGTTGAAGGGCGCGTTGGCTTCCAAACCGCCCATCAGGTCATCGAAAACGGTTCGGACATCATCGTACAGCTTCTGGGCTTCCGGGGTGGCGTAGCCCAGAGACCAGGTGCGGGTGAAGTCATAGTGATAGCCGCCGCCCGGCTCTTGCAGAAAAATGTCAAAAACAATGGTTTTGCCCAGTTCAAGCGCATCATCCGGGTTGCCGGTGCTGTGCGGTACGCCCGCATCCCGCCCGATGGCGAAAATCGTGCCGTGCGGGTTCTCGACCCCCAGTTCCAGGGCGCTGGCATTGATGAGGGTTTTGACATCGCCGACCGTCACCGGCGTGCCATCGGCTTTCACCAGCACGCCGTCTTTGGCCTTGTGGCTTTGCAGGTAAGCCTGCACCCGCCCAACGACTTCGGCGGTGATGCGCCCCATCCGGCGCATGCGCTCGGCTTCGGCTTCGTCCTTGGTTTCCATGGCTTCAGCCAGCACGCTGCGGCCGGTCTGACCCACCAGTTCAACCTGCGGGGCGAGGGCTGCCAGCGCATTGAAGACCGCAAACGGCGCGCCGATCTCCACCTTGCCAAACAACGCCACTCGCCCCTGCTCCAGCCCACAATCGGCCAGCATGCGGGCATAGCGCGCCGCCAGCCCTTTGGCGGCATCGCCGCCCTGCTCTTTGGTGAGGGCCGGCAAGTTGTATTCAATCAGATTGCGGGTGGTCAGGCCGGTGCGGGCGGCTTCATCGCGCTCCATCGGGTTGTAGAACAGCGTCGGTTGCTGGCCGCGCACCTTAATCAGGGCGCCATCGCCCATGTGCACATCTCCGGTAAAGTAGTGCATCATCGGGTTGTGGGTCGCCGCGCCGATCACCAGCAGGGCATCCAGGTTGTGTTTTTCCATCAGGGCATCGAGGTCAGATTTCATGGCAGGGGTCTCCGAGAGTGGGATTAGCGATTCAATAACAGCCGCCACAAAAAGCGCGGCGCTAGGATTTTGGCCGGGTCGAGAATGCCGAGGGCGGCGTGCAAGAGGTGTTGCATGAAGGCCGGGTCGCGCTCGGCCAGCGCCAGAGCCCGGTTCAGTAATTCCGGATAGGTGAAGAGAGTATCACGGAAAAAGGCGTGGTAGCGAAAACTGTGGGCAAAGCGCTGTTGCAGGGCGCGGGCATAACCCGCCCGGCGGGCGCGGCCAAAGTCATGGGCGGCCAGCATCCCGACCCCCCATTCGGCCGCCAGCGCCCCGGATTCGAGGGCATAGTCTATGCCTTCGCCGGTCAGCGGGTTCACCAGGCCGGCCGCCTCGCCCACAATCAGAGCGCCGGGGGCGGTTTTGGGCGCTTTCAGGAAATCCACTCGCAGCGGGTAGCTCTTAATTTCATCCAGTTCGGTCTGGCCGCCCAGGGCCGCCTGTACCAGCGGGTTGTGCAGGTAGTCCGCCAATGACTGGCGGGCGGTGGTGGGCATGTGAGCGCGCTGCGGCCCGACCTTGTAAAAACCAGCCCCCACATTGGCGCGGCCCGCCGGGAGTGGGAAAACCCAGCCATAGGCCGGAAGGGCCATGCGATCGTAATTGAACAGGATTTCATGCGGGTCAGACTGCAAGTGACGGGCATAGCCGCGCGCCGCCAGCATCGTCAGCGGTTGTTGCGGCAGGATGCCCTGCCGCTTGAGCAGGGCAGTATTGGCCCCGGTGGCAAGGATGACCAGCCGGGCGCGCAGGGTCTCCCCGCCCGCCAACGCAACCTGCACGCCGTCCGCATCCGCGGTATAGGCTTCTACGGCGGCATTTTCGCGCAGGGTGGCCCCGGCCTGCAATGCGGCCTGCTTGAGAAGTTCATCCAGTTGCAGGCGCGGCGCGACCAGAATAGATTCGTAGCGGGCGTGCGGCGGCAACGGGCGGCTGACCTGCCGCCCATCCGGCGCGACGAAGCGTACATGGGTGATGGGCTGGGCTACCGCCCGCACCGCCGCCAGCGCGCCCATGTCTTCAATCACCTGCATGGCGCGGTAACTGATGGCATCGCCGCAGGTTTTGTCGCGCGGAAAGGTCGCCTTATCCAGTAATAGCGTGTGAACCTCGTGCCGCGCCAGAAAACAGGCCGCGGCCGAGCCGGCCGGGCCAGCCCCAATCACGATGACATCAAAGCCTGGATGGGTGTTCATTCAGCCGAATTAAACCACAGCCGCCCGAAGAAAAGAGACTCCCTTGTGGGGAGTCTCTCTTTCTTGTTTTCTTTTCTACCTGTTTACTGGTTTTCTTAGGGTGCCAGGCAGGGCGAAGGTACCGCCGCGCCGCCGCGATAACCGCACCACTGGAAAGTGCCACTGTTGGCATTGCCGGTGAACTGATTGCCATTGTCCTGCAGGAACCAGGTGAAGTTGCCGCCCGGGCCGCCGGTATCCGTCCAGGTGCCGCTGGCGGTCTTGCCATCTGCGCTCAATGTGCCGGTGTAGGTCACTGTGCCGCCGGAATAGGTAATGGTGCCGGAAATCGTATTACCGGTCTGGCTGATGGTGGAGGTGTACGTATCCGTCCCGGCGACCATCGTCCAGGTGCCCGGCCACAGCGGGGTTGGGGTGGGGGTAAAGGTCGGGGTGGGGGTCGGTGGCGGGGTGAAGACCGGTAGCGCGCCCACATTACCCTGCGTGGTGGCGTACTGGCCCCACAACCAGCAGTTGGAACCGCCGGAGGGGTTGCGAATGAAGAAATAGGTGCTGTCATTGTTGCGGCCCAGCACTTCAGCGGTCTGGCCCACATTCAGTGCGCCCAGCAGGGGGTAGGCCTGGCCGGGGCCGGTGCGGCAGTTGGTGTTCACGCTCACGCTTACCGTCGGTACGCTGGGCGTATCCGTGGCAGCGGGCGGGGCCGGGGTATCCGTTACTACTGGCGCGGCAGCGGCCGGAGTGTCGCTCGCCACCGCAGCCGGGTCGCCGCCGTCCGCAGGCTGGCCGCCCGCCGCCGCCGTTTCGCGCGTGATGGCTTCCAGCGTGGTTTGCACCGAAAGGGCCTGAAGGGTGGCCTCGGCGCCGGTGCTGGCGCCCACCCCCGGCACGCTGCACGCCAGGCTGACAATCGTGAAAAAGATAAAGATACTGGTCAGGCTTTTACGCATACGGTTTCTCCTTCTCCATACAGCCCGGCCATCCAACCGGGTTGGTGTTGTGCGCTCTGGTGGGTTAACGAATCTGGGCAAACGCTGTGACGCACAGCGAACAAGACGAAAGGAGAACGACAAGCGGGGAGAATGTCCGCTTGCCGGGAACTATCACCCGCGCGGCTCCAAGCCCTGCACAATCTCTACCACTTCCGTGCGGGAGAGTTTTTCGCGGCCTTCGCGCAACGCATCCAGAGTGGCCCAGGCCAGCGCCCGCGGGATGCCCACAAACTGCATAAACGAAGTGGGCGGCAGGGTGGCGGCGTACTCGTCAAATGCGGTCAGGTTGTGGCGGGCATAGGTCTGCATATCCTCGTCCGACCAACCCTGCGGGTAGAAGTTCACCCCGCGTTCCAGGTCTTCAGCCCGGTTACGGAGGATGTTGGTGAGTTGCAGACCGCGGCCAAATTGAATGCCGTGGCTGCGGTGAATTTGCACTTTTTCAAACCAGCCCCACAGGTCGCACAGCATCAGGCCCACCGCCCCGGCCACGCCGTAGGTGTAGCGGTCGAGGTCGGCCTGGGTGATGACCTTGAAGCCATTCACGGCCCAGTGGGCCATGCGGTCAGCCATGCCGCTGGTGGCCTCCCAGATGCGCGGGGCGATGAAGCGCGGCGCCAGGCAGGCCCATTCGGCGACTCGCACGGTGACTTCCGGCAAGTCCAGATCAAAACGCTGGAACAGTTCTGCAAACTGGTCATGGGCGAAGTTTTCCACCGTGGTCTGGGCCTGCAGCAGCAGGCTCATGGCATTCAGCAGGGCGCCTTTATCGGCGGCGGCGATATCCGGGTGGTCTTCAACTTCATCAATGGCGCGCATGCACAGGTAGCCGGAAGCCACTGCCGTTTGCAATTCTTCCGGCAGTTGTACGATGGGCAGGAAAAACGTGCGGCTGGTATCTTCCAATACCCGCAGTGCATCCTGATAAGCAGCCGTACCCAACATCTCTTACTCCTCTTTCCATAAAGCGGCGTTGGCGCGCCGGTCAATACAATTGTAACCCCACCGTTTGCAATAAGTTTTGTCAGCGCAGGCCCTGCAAGGCTTTTTGTACGCCCAGCAACAGGGCGCCTTCTTCCTGGGGCAGCACGGTACGCGGGTCCAGCGCCACCCGCCCATCCTGCAGGCGGGCGATGATGGGCGGGCGCTGGGCGCGCAGGGCGGCCAGCAGGCGCTCCGGATGTGGGCTGTCCAGCGCCAGCAACCAGGTCGGCAGGGTTTCGCCCGGCAAGCTACCGCCCCCCACCGCCGATTCACCGGCGATGACCTCGCCTGCGGCCAGCGCGCTGGCCCAGCCTTTGGCCCGACCGCGGATGATTTTGGGGTCAGTTGCCAGCATCTGCCAGATGGGGATTTCGCGCTCGGCTTCGTCTTTGAGGTAATGCAACAGGGTGGCCGCCAGCCCGGCCAGGGTCAGTTTATCGGCGCGCACGGCACGCGCCACCGGGTGCTTGCGCAGTTTGGCAATCAGGTCCGCCCTCCCCACCAGAATACCGACCTGCGGCCCGCCGAGTAATTTATCGCCTGAAAATGTAACGATGTCGGCGCCATCCGCCAGCGCTTCAGCGACCGTAGGTTCATGCTTCAGGCCATACGCGGCGGTATCCAGCAGGGTGCCGGAGCCGAGGTCATCCACCAGCGGCAGGCCGTGGCGGTGCGCCAGCCCAGCCAGTTCAGCCCGGCTGGGTTCGCTGTGAAAGCCAAGGATTTGAAAATTAGACCGATGGGCCTGCAACACCAACCGAATGCCGCCTCCGGCCAGGGCTTCTTCGTAGTCTGCCAGATGGACGCGGTTGGTGGCGCCCACTTCCACCAGACGCGCCCCGCTTTGTTTTAAAACATCCGGGATGCGAAAGCCGCCGCCGATTTCAATCAGCTGGGTGCGGCCAATCAGCACTTTGCCGCGCCGCGCCAGGCCGCTTAATGCCAATAGCAGAGCGGCGGCGTTGTTATTGACCACCAGCGCCGCCTCGGCCCCGGTCAGGCGCTGGAGGAGTTCTTCGGCGTGGGTATGGCGCGACCCGCGTTCGCCTTTTTGCAGGTCGTATTCGAGGGTACTGTAGCCCTGGGCCGCCCCCTGAATGGCCTGCACCGCGGCGGTACTCAAAGGGGCGCGGCCCAGGTTGGTATGCAAAATCACCCCGGTGGCATTGACCACCGGCACCAGCGTTGGCCGGGTCCAAGCCACCAGCAGGGCTTCGGCGCGTTCCAGCAGGCCTTCGGCGGCCGGCAGGGTTGCTTCCGGGTCGCGGCGGGCGCGCACTTCTTCCTGCGCGGCGCGGATGGCCTCCAGCGTGAGCGGGCGGCCAAAGCGCGCAATCAATTCGGCGGCTTCGGTGGTGTGCAGTAATTTGTCAACGGCCGGGATGGCGCGTAAATCCAGGCTGGGCATGGCCTACTCCGGCCGCCAGCGGCTGCGTTCCCACATGCGAATCAGCACTTCAAGAGTGATGAACCCCACCAGCCACACCAGCGCCAGGCTGCCATTAAACACCCGCCCTACCTGCAACCAGGCCAGCACCGCCAGATACACCCCGCCAAGTAGAGCCTGGCGGGTGATGACCTGGGCGGTAGCCGGGGCCGTGCCCGGAAAACGATAGTTTAGAAAGGCCGTCAGAGGCAGCAGCGTGCCGCTGGTGGCCATCACAATCAGGAAAAAGAGCAACCAGCGCGGCCACAAGGTCGGCTGGGTGTAGAGCAACAGCAGAGCCAGCCCGCCATAACCCGCCAGCGCCATAAACAGGCTGACAGGCAGAAATGCAGTGGGGCGCGGCATCCGGTTCATTAATGTTAATTATACTCGCCGCGCCTGTACCATCGGACAGAACAAATCCGGCCATCTGGCCGCTGCGCAAAAACCGCCCGGCAGGGATAATAAGAGGGATAGAGCCACCTGAATTTTTCCGGGAGAGCGAAGATGCGCTACAAATTACTGGGCCGCAGCGGCCTGCGGGTGTCTGAACTGGCGCTCGGCACGATGACCTTCGGCGAAGACTGGGGCTGGGGCGCCTCCAAAGCCGAGAGCCGAAAGATATTTGATGCCTTTGCGAAAGCGGGCGGCAATTTTGTAGATACGGCGGTGAACTACACCAACGGCAGCGCCGAGGCCCTGGTGGGTGAATTCATCCAGTCTGACCGGGATTATTTTGTGGTCGCCACCAAGTACACGCTGCGTGACAACCACAACAACAAGCAGGACCCCAACGCCGGCGGTAACCACCGCAAGCATATGCTCAAACAGGTGGACACCAGCCTCAAACGCCTGCAAACCGACTACATTGACCTGTATTACCTCCACATGTGGGATTATCTGACACCCATCGAAGAAGTACTGCGCACAATGGATGACCTGGTGCGGGCGGGCAAAATCCGCCATCTGGGCATATCAGATACGCCGGCCTGGGTCATCAGCAAAGCCAATGCCATTGCGGATGCACGCGGCTGGGAGCCTTTTGTCGCCAATCAGTTTCCGTATTCGCTGGCCAGCCGCGACCCGGAGCGCGACCTTATCCCGATGTCGCGCACGGAAGACCTTGCCATGTGCGTATGGGGCATCCTCGGTGGCGGCACCCTGACCGGCAAATACCGGGACGCCGATGCGACCAAACGCTATGACAGCGCCAGCGAAGCGCGCCTGCAACTGGCCGATAAACTGGTGGCGCTGGCCGGGGAGTACGGCGGCAGCCCGGCCCAGGTGGCGATTAACTGGACCCGCCAGCGCCCGGGCCTCGGCGCGCCCATCATCCCCATCCTCGGGGCGCGCAGCCTCGCTCAACTGGAAGAGAACCTCGGCGCGCTGAACTTCGCCCTCACGCCCGAACAGGTGGCCGAACTGGATGCGCTGGCGCCGATAATGCTGGGCTTTCCGCATGACTTTCTGCGCGGCGAAACCGTCCAGGACCTCATTTACGGCCAGACCCTGAAAGCCATTGATAATCATCGCGAAGTCGTGTGGCGGTAGCCGATGAGCCTTGAACTTGTGCCGCCGAACATGGCCTACCTGCTGGCTGACCGCACCCGGGCCTACCTGACCTTGAGCACCCTGATGCCGGACGGCGCGCCCCAGGCTACCGTATTGTGGTTCGATACCGATGAAGAAGCCCTGCGCGTGAATATCCGGGTCAACTCGGTCAAGGCCCGCAACCTGCGGCACGACCCGCGCTGGGCGGCGGTCATCCCCGACCCGCGCAACGCCAACACCTACCTGCTGCTGCGCGGCGCAACCATCGCCTGGGAAGAGCACGGCGCAACCGTACACCTGGCCGGGCTGGGCATGAAATATGAGGGCGCGCCTTACGCCGACCCCGGCCAGCCGCACATCATCCTGCGGCTGATTCCGGAGCGGGTGATTGTGAACTGAACAAAATAGCTCTTTACCAATTTAGCCAAATCCCTTGACAGCCGCAGAATTCAGGTGGTAAGATGCCAGCGCTGTAAAATTTACGAAAGGAGACGCACCACAATGGCAAACACCAAGTTTGAAATTAACATCCGCACCCGCGCCGCCGCTGGCGGTGATGGCGTTGGATTCGCCTTGCCGCAGTGCGTCTGCTGACCGGAACAAACGTTCGATAGAACTTCCCGGCCACGGACGCAAGCGCAAGTCCGTGGCCGTAATGTTTAAAGCGCAGCAGGTCTACGCAACGGCCACGGAACCCCCTGGGGGCGCCCGATGGCCGTTTTTCTTTGCCGGGCGCAGGAAACAGAGTACTGGAACAAGCACGAGGAGCGCAGGATGCACACCCAACTCAAAATTGAAACCGCTGATGGAAAGGGACGCGCCAGCGTCCACTGGCGGGAGAACCACCCCGGCGGGCGTTAGCTCGCCACCGGCCGCCTCCCGCCCCGCACGACCGCACGAGATAGACCGAGGCAGCCATGAACGCCCAACCTGAAAAAAAGACAACCGGTCCACTGGGCGATGCCGATGCGCTGGCCCGCCGGGCGCACGCCAATGTAATGCAGGCCGCCCGTGCCGAGTTTGCCGCCGTCATGCGCCAGCTCAACCAGCCGCAACCGGCCCCCGCAGACCGCCAGCCAGAGCTGGAATTACCAGAACTGGAAACGAACTGAATGGGGGGAGGCCCTCCTCCCCCCACGAAGACACAAGAGAGAGAGTACGCTATGACCCACGCCATTGAAACCCCCACCGCCCTGCCTCTGCCGGATACCGCGGCCTGGCCGGGCGTGACCGTGCGACCCTTTGCGGGTGAAACTGATTACCCCAACATCCTGGCAGTGCTGAACGGCATGATGCGCGCCGATGGCATTGAAAACAGCGCCACACTGGAAGAAATCGCCAACAATTACCAGCACCTGATTAACTGCGACCCCTTCCAGGACATGCTTTTCATCGAGTTGAATGGCGAAGTGCAGGGCTACGGCCGGGTCTGGTGGATGCAGGAAGAAAGCGGCCTGCGCCGCTACATCAGCCTGCTGTACCTGCTGCCCAGCCTGCGGCAGGACGCTCTCGGCCACGCCCTGGCCGAGTGGCAGGAAGCCCGCCTGCGCCAGATTGCCGCCCAACACCCAGCCCAGCCGGAAGCGGTACTGGAAGTCTTTGCCAATGACCGCCAGCCCTGGGTCAACACCCTTTGGCAGGCGCGCGGCTACCAGGCCGTACGCTATGGCTTTGACATGGTGCGCGACTTGAGCCTGCCGATTGTAGACGCAGCCTGCCCACCCGGCATCGAAGTACGCCCGGTGAGCGCCGAACAGCTGCGCCTGTGCTGGGAAGCCAGCCAGGAAGCCTTCCGCGACCACTGGGGCTATGTGCCCCCTACCGAAGCCCAGTACGAAGGCTGGCTGAAAGAAGTGCAGGACGACTACCCGCTGTGGAAAGTCGGCTGGGCTGGCGATGAGGTCGCCGGCATGGTCGGCAACTTCATCAACACGGAAGAAAACGCCGAGTTCCAGCGCGCCCGCGGCTACACCGAGGCCATCAGCACCCGCCGTCCGTGGCGCAAACAGGGCCTGGCACGCTACCTGCTGACCGAGAGCATGAAAATGTTCAAGGAAATGGGCATGACCGAAACCGCCCTGGGCGTGGATGGCGAAAACCCCAACGGCGCCCTCAAACTGTATGAGAGCGTGGGTTACACGGTGGTGCTTAGAAGCGTAACTTATCGGAAAGCAATCACGGGTAACTAGAAACTGGCAAGCCGGCATTTTCACAGTTACCTGTTACCTGTTACCAATTACGGTTTGGAGAACCTTATGTTGACTGAAACCCTGACCCAACTGAACCTGCCGGTGGGCTACACTGCCCGCCCGGCCACCCTGGCCGATGTCCCCGCCATCACGCGCCTGCTCAACCGTGCCAGCCTGCAGATGATTGGCGTCGAAGAGGAAAACGAAACGGAAGTGCTGAACGAACTACAAGCGCCGGGCCTTGACCTGCAAGCCGACTCCATCGCGATCTTCAGCGCGGCCGGCGAACTGGCTGCCTATGGCGACATGTTCGCCCTGGTCAAACCTCAGGTGTACCCGATGGCTTTTGGCCGGGTAGACCCCGACCACATAGGCCGCGGCCTCGGCAGCGCCCTGCTGGCCTGGAGCGAATGGCGCGCCCAGCAGCACCTGGCAGCCGCCCCGGCCCACCTGCGCTTTGCCATCCGCGCCTTCACCTATGGCGACTGGCAACCCAGCACAGACCTCATGATTGGCCACGGCTACACCCTCTTCCGGCATGCCTTCAAGATGCGCCGCGACTTCAACGGCGAAATCGAAGCGCCGGAATGGCCGGAAGGCATCCGCATTGAGACCTACAACCACCCGACCGAGGCCGAAGCGGTGTATCTGGCGGATATTGATGCCTTTCAGGACCACTTCGGCTTCATTCACGAACCCTTTGAGGTCGGGTTTGAGCGTTTCAAACACTTCGCTCTGGAAGACGAAGCCTTTGACCCTGACCTGTGGTTTCTGGCCAAAGACGGCGAGGAAATCGCCGGGTTGGCGCTCTGCCGCAAATGGGACGATGAAGACAAGCACGCCGGCTATGTCGCCACTCTGGCCGTGCGCCGCCCGTGGCGCAAGCGCGGCCTGGGTCGCGCCCTGCTGCTGCATGCCTTCCGCGCCTTCCAGACTCGCGGCCTGAAAGCCGCCACCCTGCATGTGGATGCCGGCAGCCTGACCGGGGCCGTCCGGCTGTACGAAAACGCCGGCATGCGTGTGTACCGCCGGATAGACCGCTACGAAAAAGTGCTGCGCGACGGCGAAGAAATCTCCACCACCGCGCTGGACTGAAAGGCAAAAGGAGTCCACCTCATGCCCATCCATGCCCTGCTGTGGGACCTCGGCGGCGTGCTCGCCCGCACAGAAAACCCGGCCCCGCGTACCGCCCTGGCCGCCCGGCTGGGGCGCAGCCTGGCCGACCTGAACGCGGCCATCTTTGGCCCGCCCGGCCACAACACATTGCAGCTGGGCGAGGTGGATCTGGCGGGTTACCACGCCCACATCGCCACCGCGCTGGGCTGCCCGCTGGAGGCCGTGCCTCAAATACTGGCCGAATTCTACGGCGGGGATGTGCTGGATTATGCCCTGGTGGAGGAACTGCGCCGCCTCAAGCGCAGCTACCGCCAAACGCTGGTGAGCAACCACCTGCCCGGCCTGCGCCAGCGGTTGGAAGAAGAATGGCAGATTGACGATGCCTTTCATCACCTCCTGATTTCGCACGAAGTCGGCCTGATGAAACCCGACCCGGCCTTCTACTGGCTGGCGCTGGAAACCACCGGCTGTGCGGCCGAGGAAAGCGTGTTCATCGATGACCACGAGCCGAATGTGGCCGCCGCCCGCGCCCTGGGCCTGCATGGCATCGTCTTCACCAGTCCGGAGCAGGCGCTGTCCGAGCTGCAGGCGCTGCTGGCACAGGCCAGCTGAGCGAACTTAACCGTTATGATTATTCTTTAGGAAAACAAGATGACAACTCTCAAGAAAGTCCTTAAATATCCACTCGGCGTGTGGCGCGGCATCAACCCCTCGGCGCGCCTGTTCCTGATATCCAACAGCCTGTTTGCTCTCTTCTGGAGCGGCTGGATGTTGTTCTTCAACTTCTACATCCTCGGGCTGGGTTTTGACCGCCAGTTCCTGGGGCTGGTCTCCAGCGCGCCCTCCTTTGCCATGCTGCTGTTCTGCCTGCCAATGGGCTGGGTCTCTGACCGCATTGGCCGCCGCCCGGCGTTGCTGATTGGCGTCACCGTGCTGATTTTAGGCTTTGGTCTGATGGCGCTGACCAGCGACCCGAACCTGATTCTGCTGGGCGCCTTTGTGGGCGGCGCGGGTGATGCGTTGTTTATGGTCAGTGTTTCGCCCCTGCTGGCCGGCCTCACCCAACCCCAGAACCGCAGCATGGTTTTCAGCCTCAATATGGCCTCCATGACCTTTGCCAGCGTATTCGGCAACTATCTGGCCGGGCTGCTGCCGGGCTGGCTGGAAGCCGGCTTTGGCCTGGCCGCGGGCAGCGGCGACTCCTACCGGGCGGTGGTGGTCATCAGTACCGCGCTCTCGGTCTTCAGCATCCTGCCCCTGTTCTGGATTGTGATGCCACGCCAAACAACGCCAGTAGAAGAGCCAACTAACACGCAACGCCTGACCACTTCCGACAAAATGCAAGATATTTTGCTAAATAGGTCGGTTTGGAAACTGGTTGTGCCAAGTCTCATTATGGGTTTTGGCGCCGCCCTGCTCATCCCCTACCTGAATCTGTATTTTGTGGATCGGTTTGCGGTAACGGATGCCACCCTCGGCACCATTTTCGGCGCCCTCGCTCTCGTCATTGCACTTGGCGCGCTGGGTGGCCCGCGGCTGGAACGCCTGCTGAATTCGCGGGTACGGGCGGTGGTCGCCAGCCAGGGCTCTTCCATGCTCTTCATGCTGCTGCTCTGGCTTTCGCCCAGCCTGCCGCTGGCGGTGCTGGGTCTGTGGCTGCGGGGGGCCATCATCAACATGGCCGCCCCGCTCTGGGATGCCTTCGTGATGGACCAGGTCTCGCCCAAAGCCCAGGGTACAGTTGCCAGCCTGCAAATGCTCACCTGGCAGGCGGGTTGGGCTATCGGTCCATACATCTCCGGGCTGGTGCAGGAGCGCGCCGGGTTCAACCCGCTGTTCCTGACCACCACCGTGCTGTATGTCATCGCCATCGGTCTGACCTGGCTGTGGTTCCGCGAGCATGAACGCCAACCTGCCGCCCAGCCCGCGCCACTGACGGCCGAAGGCGCCCTCGGGAAATAACATGTACCGTGACGACCTGCGTGAACTTCTTGTAGATGTGCGCGCCGCCGCCCGCCTCGGCGATGCCGAAAGCATTGGCATCGCCCTGGCCGGGCTGCTGGACTGGCCCGAAGTGGCCGGTAACCCGGATATGGAACCGGCCTTCGTCAGCCAGGTACTGGCGCCCGTAGGCGCGGCTCTGGCCGCCCCCGGTGTGCCTACGAATCTGCTGCTGGGCATGGCCCAGGACTCGCAGGCCGCCTTTCGCGCCCTGGCCGCCGCCGCCCTGTGTTCACGCGCCCTCGCCGGAGATACACCCGCCTGCCGGACTCTGAACGACCTCGCCAACGACCACCGCCCGGAAGTGCGCCAGGCAATTGCGATTGCCCTGCGCCCCCAGCGGGCCGAACCCGCCGCCCAGACCCTGCTGGCCGAGTGGGCCGCCAGCGACAAGCCCAAATGGCAGGCGCTGGCCGCCGAAATTCTGGCCGGCTGAATCCACAAACCACCCAGCGCTGGCTGCGGCCGGCGGAGACATTGACATGACCCCCAAGACCAACGAAACCCTGATAGAAGACCTCGGCGATGGCCTGATTCTGCGCCACGCCACCCCGGCGGATGCTGAAACGCTGGCTGACTTCAACAGCCGTGTGCATTCGGATGATGGCTGGGACCAACCCGAAGCCTTCCTCTACCATTGGACGCACGACTCACTGACCAAACCACACCCGACCCTCAAGCCCTCCGACTTTCTGATTGTGGAAGACACCGTCAAGGGCCGGATTGCCTCGACCATGAACCTCATTCCGCAGACCTGGGCTTACAACGGCGTGGAATTTGGCGTGGGGCGGCCGGAACTGGTGGCCACCCACCCGGACTACCGCCAGCGCGGCCTGATTCGCAAACAGTTTGACCTCGTCCACCGCTGGAGCGCCGAGCGCGGCCACCTGGTACAGGCCATCACCGGCATCCCCTGGTATTACCGCCAGTTTGGCTATGAGATGGCGGTGGAACTTTCCGGCGGGCGGCGGTGCTACACGCCCCTGATTCCAAAATTAAAGGAAGGCGAAACGGAGCCCTACCGCCTGCGCCGCGCCACCCCCGCCGACATCCCCTTTATGAAGGCGCTGGATGACGCCAGCGCGTCCCGCAATCTGCTTTTTTGCGTGCGGGATGAAGCCCTCTGGCAATTGGAACTCACCGGCCGCTCGGAAGGAGCGACGCTGCGTTTTGAAATCATCGAAAACGCCGCCGGTGAACCGGTGGGTTTTGTGCGCTGGCCGAACATGCTCTGGGGCGCGGCCCTGCCGGTCTGGGGTATTGAAGTCGCCCCCGGCCATAACTGGCAGGCGGTCGCCAATAGCGTGTTACGCGGCATGGCCCTGCTGGGCGAAGCGCTGCTGAAAGAGAAGAATTCAGAACGCAGCCTGGAACAGATTTATTTTGTACTCGGCAGCCAGCACCCAGTCTATGAAGTCATTCCCCACCGCCTGCAAGAGTCCACCGAGCCCTATGCCTGGTACCTGCGCGTGCCAGACCTGCCGGCCTTCCTGCGCAATATCGCCCCGGCGCTGGAAGCGCGCCTGGCGGCATCCCTGCTGCCCGGCTATACCGGCGACTTAATGCTCAACTTCTACCGCAGCGGCGTGCGCCTGGATTTTCAGGCTGGCAAACTGGCAGGCGTGGACACCTGGAAACCGACCACCGAACATGAAGGCCATGTTGCCTTCCCCGACCGCACCTTTATTCAGGCGCTCTTCGGCTACCGCAGCCTGGATGAACTGGAAGCCGCCTTCCCCGACTGTTGGGTAGACCGCGACAATCCAGACAAGGGTGTGCTGGCCCTCGTGCTGTTCCCGAAACAGCCTTCTTCCATCTGGGGCGTGCAGTAGGTTCAGCCGGCGCGCCTCGCCACCCACATCAACCCCATGCCAAAAAACCCACTTCAAATTCTTACACCGGTCTTGCGCTGGTTCCTCGGCACGATGATCCTCGCCAACACGGCTGGCACGATGCTCCTGCCGCTGATGGCGGTCTACCTCGCCCGCGATCTGGGCGCCAGCGTGGCGCAGGTCGGTCTGACCTTCACCCTGGCGGCCCTGGTGCCGCTGGCTCTGCAAATCCTCGGCGGCTGGCTCTCGGATAGCATCGGCCGCCTGAAAGCGATTGCCATAGGCGCAGCGATTGCCACCCTGGGCTACATTCTGCTGTTGTTTGCCGATTCGTGGCAGATGGCGGCCGTGGCCCTGATGCTGGAATATGTCTCCGGCGCGTTTGTCGGCCCATCCTACGGGGCGTTCATCGCCGATCAATCCACCGAAGCCACGCGCGGCCGGGTGTTTGGGCTGATGCATACCCTGTTCGCGGTGGTGGGTGTGGTTGGCCCACCAATCGGGGGCTGGGTGGCGGATACCTACGGCTTCCCGCTGCTCATCCGGCTGGCGTTTCTGCTCTACGGCTCGGCCGCGGTCTTGCGAATCTGGATGGCGCTCTCGTCGCGCTTCCGCCAGCAAAGCGCGCTGCCCTCGGGGGAACGCCCCTCGCTGGCCTCGCTGCGCGCCAGCCTTGGCAGCTTGCTGGCGCTGCTGGTGGGCGGCGGCGTCTTCACCTGGTTGATTCTGACGGATGGGGTGCGGGATATCGCCTTCCGCATGTCGTTTGAATTCCAGTCCCTATATTTCAATGAAGTCGCCGGGTTGAGCCTGCTTCAGGTGGGTTGGCTGGGCAGCATCATCAGCCTGGCGCGCATGCTGGTCATGACCCCGGCCGGCGCGCTTTCAGACCGCATCGGCGAGCGCCGCACCATCATGCTCGGGTTTGGGCTGCAAGCCGCCGGCATGGGCCTCTTCCTGCTGGCGGGCAACTTCGTGACTTTTGCCTTCGCCTGGGTGGTGTTGGGGGTGGGCTTTGGCATCGCCGACCCGGCCTTTGACGCCCTGTTCTCCAAGGCGGTACCGGCCGAACGGCGCGGGGTGGCCTTCGGGTTGTTTGGCACCAGCCTCGGGCTGGTGAGCCTGCCCGCGCCATACATCGGGGCGCGTTTATGGGAAGCCTACTCGCCGCGCCTGCCATTTATCCTGACCACGATTGCAGCCGCCGTTTCGATTCTGCCGGTGTACTTAAAATTGCGCCTGCCGGAGAACCCGCAACCAGAAACACCGGAGCCGCTTCCCACCGCCCAATGAGTGCCTGACGAGGGTGAGCATGTTACCATTTCAGCATGCTCACCCTCGGAATTATCGCGGACACCCACATCCCTGACCGAGCGCGCCGCCTGCACCCCCAAACACTGGAAATCTTTGAACAGGCCGGGGTAAGTGAAATCCTGCATGCCGGCGATATCTGCGTGCCGCGCGTGCTGGCCGAACTGGGCGAACTCGCGCCGGTGACGGCGGTGCGCGGTAACCGCGACTGGTTTCGCCAGCCGCGCCTGCCCCTGCACCGAACCATTGCATACGAGGGCGTAACCATCGGCCTCACGCACGGGCATCTTTCGTGGCGCGGGTATCTAAAAGATAAATGGCGCTACCTGACGCGCGGCCCGCAGACCTACCGCGCATTTGCGGAAAAAGCGCTCTCGGTGTTTCCAGCGGATATAGCTGTAGTTATCTTCGGGCACAACCATGCCCCCTACAACAAACGGCACGGCCAGACGCTGGTCTTCAACCCCGGCTCGGCCACCGTGCCCAACCCGCTGGAACGCGGCCTGCGCCCCAGCGTCGGCCTGCTGAAAATCGATGGCAAGCAGGTCGTGGCTGAAATCCGTTTTCTGGGCGATTAAGACTTTATTCGGGCAAACCGCGTTGTGCACGTTTGCGCCGCACCCTTTGAACATGTTGCCGGTATAGAATCGGGCGTAAAGGCCAACGTTCGCGACCATACCAGCGCATAAACCGTTCAGCCAGTCCCAGAAGCAAATAACGCAACTGCCGGCCAAATGCCTGCTCATGCTGCAATGGCTGACCGGCCTGCCAGGCAGCATAGACTTCAAGCAACTCACAGGCCGCGGCAGCCGGGTTTTTCTGAATTTCGGCCCACATTTTCTGCTGCGGATGCTCGCCTTGAAAGTCGTACAGGCGCCAATCAGGCGATGGATACTTAACCACCCCCAACCGCGGCACAAAAGCATAGGTGGGGTTTTGTTTTTCTATGCGGGAGAAAAAGTCGGTATCAACGGGCATAAAAGAAGCCAGCGTGGGTCGCCAGCCGCCCACCTGCAAGGCCAGACTGCGGCGGTGCAACACGCGCGAGGGCACCAGATTCCGGAACGCGTAGGCCTGTGGCGCGGCCAGCATTTGACGCGGCCCGCGCGGCGAAATGGTTAACATCATATCAAAGCCTACATCAGCAGCCTGACTGGCCGCCGCCAGCAGCAGATTTTCAAGATGCCAGGGAAACCACAGGTCATCATGCCCCAGGTAAGCGATCCACTCACCCCGGGCGTGCTCAATGCCGTAATTGTTCGGTTCGCTCTGGTTGCCGCTGTTCTCTGGCAGGTTGTGCCAGCACAGGCGCGGGTCATCAAAAGCGGCGACTACATCGGCAGTGTGATCGGTACATCCATCGCCCACCACCCACACTTCCAAGTCATCTATCGTCTGAGTCAGGGCGCTCGCTATGGAGTATTGGAGCGTGGCCGGGCTGTGATAAGTGGCAATGATGACTGAAACGCGCGGCGTTTTAGTAAGCAGGCTCATCAAAATCGAATGGAATTAGATCGTTTTTCAAGGGCAGGCGATACTTGTCCGGGTTTTCATAATTATAGAATTCCGTCGGCGCGTTAATGAAGGTCGCATCCCCGATACCAATATTCTTGACGGCATGATAGACGCCAGGGGGGATATTGAAGACAGCCCGTTTGCGGTCTGAAAAAGTAAGGAGATTGAGCATCTTGTAAGTGGGCGAATCTTCGCGCCCATCCCAAAGCGCCCAACGCAAAGTGCCACTGCTTACAAATATCCGGTCGCTTTGGATTTTGTGAACCACCCAGCCGCGCGTCAGCCCGGGGCGCACAATCACCTGATATACATAAGTGAAAGGTTCTGGATACAACCCCCATTGAAGGTTGAGGATTTCTATCAATTCACCGCGATGATCCATATGTAGCGGTGGCTGGAAGATTTTTACATCATGAATGCTGGGCTGAATGGGTTCGCCCTGCGCCGTAACGCTTTGCTCATCTTTACGCGGTGTAATTGGGGTCATGCAATTTCTCCATGCTTGAGAAGGATACCTGCGCACATGCTTTGCGTCAAATCCTGCTGGGCAGTAAATCTAATCCGCCGCCAGCGTGCGTTCAAAAAAATTCAGGGTGCGCTGCATCAACAAAAACTCATCCCAACCGAACAAATTATGGCCTTCCCCTTCATAATAATAGCATTCTACTACTTTACCCAACCCGCCCAACAGGCCGCACAATTCCAGAGACCATGCCACCGGCACGATGTCATCGGCATCGCCATGATGAATGCTGACCGGCACGGCAATCCGGTCATAGAAGTGAATCGGCGAGATATCCGCCAGGGGCGCATCCGCAAAGGCAGCGCGTTCTTCCAACCCGCGCTGCTGCTCGGAGAGGTTGAAGTAGATGTGGTCAAAATTGCGCTGTTCATCGCCAGACATGGCGGCGTAAATCACGGCCGCATCCACCGCCGCGCCCAGCGTGAGCGTCCGCAAGGCCACCCCGCCGCCCATGCTGTGGCCCCACAGGCCAATGCGCGCCCCATCCGCCTCGGCCAGCAGGCCGGGCTGGCCGCTGGTGATACGCACGATTTCCACCAGATTGAGGGTATCAATCGCAAAGCCCACCCGGAACAAATTGGGGCCGGAATCGGAGGGCGGGTAATTGCGGAAATTGGGGTGCAGCACAATGTAACCGGCCTCGGCCAGCCGGTCGGCATAGATGCGGGTGTAGGCCACGGTTTCATACTCGGCCGGGTCAATGTAGCCATGCAGCAGGATGACTACCGGAAACGGCCCGCGCCCGTGCGGGATGTTGGCAAACCCGTAAATCGTCAGGCCATCGCTGGGGTAGGTGAACAGGCGGCGGCTGAACAGGCGGGTGCGCTCCAGTTCGCCCAAATCCTGCACTGCGCCGCCGCCATAGGCGCGCGCCGCCAGCGCCTCAATCGTCAGGTCGGTATAGGTTGCGTCCGGCGGCACGTCCAGAGCGGGCACGCTGGCAGTTGGCGTTTCTGCGGGTTGCAGCACCTGCGGGTCGGGCAGCACGATTGGCAGAGGCGTGGGCGGGGCTGCAGGCAAATTGCAGGCCGCCAGCAGCATCAGCAGTAGGACGGATGCACGTTTTTGATTCATCACAGGTCTGATTATATCCACCCACCCGGCGGCGGCGCGGCTATAATAAAACCACCCTGCGCCCGAGGAGCGAGAGCCATGTCCAAACCCCGTGTGAAACTCATCATCAACCCGAATGCCGATATGGGCAATGCCTGGCGCTATGCCGCCAACCTGAAACACATTGCCGACCAGCACGCCGAAGTGGACTGGGCTGGCACGGTCTACCCCACCCACGCCACCGAGCTGGCCCGCAAAGCCGCCGAAGATGGCTATGACATCGTGGTGGCGCTGGGCGGCGATGGCACGGTGCATGAGGTCATCAACGGCCTGATGCAGGCCAAAACCAGCAAACGCCCGGTACTGGGCGTAGTGCCGTTTGGTTCCGGCAACGACTTTGCCCATAATGTGGGCGTACCGGCGGATGCCGAAGCCGCCCTGGCGGCCGTGTTTACCGGCGCGCCCAAAGCCATTGACCTGGCGACCATCAGCGACAATCTCGGGCGCACCGAGTACTGGAACAACACCCTCAACATGGGTTTTGGCGGGGCGGTTACCATCCACTCCCATAAAATGCCACTGCTGCGCGGCTTCGTCATGTATCTGGCGGCCGTCCTGCAAACCATCTTCATGTCTTACATCACGCTGGATACCGAAATTACCGCCGACGGCCAGACCTGGCAGGACCGCCTGATGATGATTGCGGTCAATAACGGTCCGCGCGAAGGCGGAGGGTTCGTAACCGGCCCGGAAGCCCGGCTGGATGACGGCATTCTGAATCTCTCAACT
>CAZEQN010000005.1:19803-27396 GCA_964514335.1 uncultured Anaerolineaceae bacterium | reverse complement strand
CCCCAGGGCTTTGACAGCGGCGACGCGGGCCTCTTCCTTGCGGTTGAGCGCCACGCCGTCTTCCAGGTCGATGCACACACTATCGACCTCGAGTTCGGTGGCGGCTTTTTCAATTTTGCGCCAGTCGGTGGCGGGCATGTAGAGCAGGGCGCGGCGTGGGCGGTGGGTCATGAGGTTCTCCGTTTGGGTCAGGCGGGCCGAGTGAGAAAGAGGATGCTTCTCTCTACTTCAACGACGATAATGCCATTCTGGTTACGGGCGATATGCTTGAGGCGGACGATGCCACGATCGGGTTTGGAGGCGCTGGGGCGCATCTCGAGCACTTCAGTTTCAACGTAGATGCTATCCCCATGAAAGACCGGGGCAGGATGGCGAATGTTTTCGTAGCCCAGATTGGCGACGATGGTGCCGGCGGTGAGTTCTTCGACGGTGATGCCGACTACCAGCCCAAGGGTAAAAATACCATTGACGATGCGGCGACCAAACTCGGTTTTGGCGGCGAAGTGCTCATCCATGTGGAGTGGCTGGTCGTTCATGGTCAGCGCATTGAAAAGCACATTGTCAGTTTCAGTGACGGTGCGGGATTTCTTATGCTGGATTTTTTGACCAATGGATAAGTCGTTATAGTATTTGCCGGGCATGGGTTGGCTCCTGAATTTCAGGCAGGGATTTCTTCAACTTCGATGAGGAGGTCGTCCTTGTTGACGCTGCCGCCTTCGGTGGCGTGGAGGACGGTGATGCGGCCGGCATGCGGGGCGGCGATGCGGATTTCCATTTTCATGGCTTCCATCAGCAGCAAGGGCTGGCCGGCAGTGACCTTATCGCCGATGGCGACCAGTACGGCGCGAACCTGGCCGGGCATGGGGGCGGTCAGGCGGCCGCTGCCAGCGGCAGTTTCTGCGCCCCGGCGGTGGGCGGCGGCTTTTTCGATCACCAGAGTGCGCCCGGCGCTGTGCAGCCAGCGTTTCGTAGGCGTTTCGTGGGCAAGGTGGGCGGTGTGCCGGGTTTCGTCCAGCTGGAAGTGCAGTTGCCCGTCCTTGGTGTGTAATAGTCTTACTTCATAGATTGCATCGCCCAAGCGGGCGCGATAGCCTTCAGGTTGCTTTTCCAGGGTGAGAGTGTGTTCGGTTCCGTTGATTTGATAGGTAAACTTCATTCGCCGCCTCCCATGCGAAAGCCAGCCAGTCGCAGCCAGGGGCTGTGCGGGTCCTGGCTGGGGCCGGTGGTTGTGTGAACGGGGGCTGAAGGAGAGTGCAATTCGGCGAGGGCGGCGGCGATTATTGCCGCGGCGGGAGTGTCCGAGGAAGGTTGCCAGTTGGGCAGGTGCTGGTCAATGAAGTGGGTGGTCGCTTCGCCGGCTATGAAAACTGGATGGGCCAGAATGGCCTGCAGGAAGTCAAGATTGGTCGTCAGGCCGAGGGCGACGGTTTGCCGCAGGGCGGTTTGCATGCGGTGGAGCGCGGCCGGACGGTCTTCGGCATCGATGATAATTTTTGCCAGCAGGGGGTCGTAGTGCGGGCTAACGACAGAGCCGGATTCCACACCACTATCCACGCGGATGCCGGGGCCGGGCGGGGCGCTGAAGTTCAGCAGAGTTCCAGTGGCAGGCAGAAAGCCATTGGCGGGGTCTTCGGCATACAGGCGGCATTCGATGGCGTGACCGCGGGGGGTGAGGTCGGCCTGCTGAAAGGGAATTACTTCGCCGGCGGCGACACGAAATTGCCAGTGGACGAGGTCAAGCCCGCTGATGGCTTCGGTGATGGGGTGCTCGACCTGCAGGCGGGTGTTCATCTCCAGAAAATAGAAAGCGCGTGTAAGTGGGTCAACGATGAATTCTACCGTGCCGGCATTCGTATAGCCAACGGCTTTTGCTGCGGCAACGGCGGCGGCACCCATTTTGGCGCGCAGGCTTTCATCCACGAGGGGTGAAGGCGCTTCTTCGATGACTTTCTGGTGGCGGCGCTGGACGGAGCACTCGCGCTCAAACAGGTGCAGGGTGTGGCCGTGCTGGTCGGCGAGAATCTGGATTTCGATGTGGCGGGCATCTGACAGATACTTTTCGAGTATCAAGCGGTCGTCGCCAAAGGCGTGCAGGGCCTCGCGGCGGGCGGCCGCGGCGCCTTCCAGCAGGTTTGCGGCGGAGTGGACGACGCGCATACCTTTGCCGCCGCCGCCCGCGGCGGCCTTGATGAGGAGCGGATAACCGATTGTATCGGCGGCCCGCTGGATGTCGGCGTCATCGGCAAGGTCCTGCGCCCCCGGAACGACCGGGACGCCGCTGGATTGCATGCGGGTGCGGGCGGCGGCTTTATCGCCCATGGCTTCGATGGCTTCGGGGGGCGGGCCTATGAATATCAGGCCGGCAACAGCGACGTGGCGGGCGAATTCCGCGTTTTCAGAGAGAAAGCCGTAGCCGGGGTGGATGGCCTGGGCGCCAGTTTGCTGGGCGGCGGCAATCACCTTATTCATGTCCAGATAGCTTTCGCGGGCGGTAGCCGGGCCAAGGCAGATAGCCGCGTCGGCCAGGCGGACATGCAGAGCCTCGACATCTGGCTCGGAGTAGACTGCAATAGGCGAGATGCCGAGTTCGCGGCAAGCGCGAATCAGCCGGACGGCGATTTCGCCGCGGTTGGCGATGAGGATGCGGTCAAAGAGTGGCATGGGGATGATTATAAGGCAGGCCAATGGGTGGGTAGGCTGCAAAAGGAAAATCGCTATGGTAAACTTTTCGCAATCGCTTCCAACTTTGCATTACACATTCTCTGCTGATCTGCGAGGTTCCCATGCTCTCTTCGATTGAAAAAATCATCTTCCTGATGGCGGTGGCTGCGGCAGCGGGTGCGGCTGGGTTTGTGGCATTCCGGATTATCCGGATTTTAAGTCGCGGACAGGGGAAGCCGGACTTTTCCGTAATTCCTGGCCGGCTGGTAGAAGTGGCGGTCAAGTTTGTGGGACTGACGCCAACCTGGAAAACGCGGCCGCTGGCGAGCCTGTTCCATGCGCTGGTGGCGTGGGGCTTCACCTTTTATCTGCTGGTGAATCTGGGCGATGTGCTGGAAGGCTTTATTGCTGGATTTCGCTTTTTAGGGACAGGGACGGTTGGAAATGTTTACCGCTTATTGGCGGATGTTCTAAGTGTGGGCGTATTGGTGGGGATGACGATGTTGATGGTGCGACGCTTTGTGCGGCGCGACCCGGCCCTGCAAACGCGTGAGACGACCTTGCTGCACCCCAAGGCGGCTTTTGGCAAGATGCGCGATTCGCTGATTGTGGGTGTGTTTATCCTGCTGCATGTTGGTTTTCGTTTTCTCGGCAAGTCCTTTGAAGTGAATTTGCACCCGGATGCGTGGCAGCCATTTGCCTCCCTGGTGGGACAGCTGTGGGCGGGTTGGGATGAGGGTGCGCTGACGGTTGGGGCGCATGTGGGGTTCTGGGTGGCGCTGGGCCTGATCATGGCCTTCATGCCCTATTTCCTGTATTCCAAGCACCTGCACCTGTTTATGACGCCGCTTAATTTTCTGCTGCACCCACGCTTCAAATCACCGGGGGCGCTGGAAAGCATCAATTTTGAAGACGAGAGTTTGTCTGAATTTGGAGCGACGCGGATTGAAGACCTGCCCTGGCATTCCCTGATGGATGCCTATGCCTGCATCATGTGCAACCGCTGCCAGGATGCCTGCCCGGCGTACACTACGGGTAAGGTGTTGTCACCAGCTGCTCTGGAAATTAATAAACGCTATTTCCTGAACGAAGAAGGGGCGCGGTTGGCAAAAGGTGAAGCGAGTAGTAAAACCCTGCTTGAATTCGCGATTACGGAAGAAGCGGTGATGGCCTGTACCGCCTGCGGGGCATGCACTGAGATTTGCCCGGTGGGGAATGACCCGATGCGGGACATCATGGAAATGCGGCGGGCGCTGGTGCTAATGGAGAACAAGTTCCCGGAGCAGTGGCAGACGGCATTTCGGGGGATGGAGCGGGCCAGCAATCCGTGGGGCGTGCCAGCCAGCGAACGCATGAAATGGGCCGAAGGGTTGAATGTGCAGACGATTGACCAGAACCCGGAGCCGGAAATCCTGTGGTGGGTGGGCTGTGCCGCCAGCACCGACGCGCGGGCGCAGAAGACCGCCCAGGCGTTTGCGGCGATATTGAACAAGGCTGGCGTAAATTATGCCGTGCTGGGACAGCACGAGACCTGTACTGGCGATAGCGCCCGACGGGCGGGGAATGAGTACTTGTTTTTTGAGATGGCCAAGGCCAATGTGGAGTTGCTAAATGAGGTCAAGCCCAAGCGGATTGTGGCGGCCTGCCCACATTGTTTGCACACCTTGTTGAACGAGTACCCGGCTTTTGGTGGGAACTATGAAGTGGTTCACCATACCCAGTTGATTAATGAGCTGATTCAGGCCGGGCGGTTGACGCTGGAAGAAGGCAGTACGGAGAATCTCACCTTCCATGACCCGTGCTACCTTGGGCGGCAAAACAATATCCTGATTGACCCGCGGGAGGTGCTGGTGAGTACGGGGGCGAACCTGGTGGAAATGCAGAAGCATGGCGCCCAGTCATTCTGTTGCGGGGCGGGCGGGGCGCAGATGTGGAAAGAAGAAGAGCATGGCGCGGAAGGCGTAAACGCCAACCGTTTTGCCCAGGCCCAGGCCACCGGAGCCGGTACGCTGGCGGTGGGTTGCCCGTTCTGCATGGTGATGATGAATGACGCCAATAAAGCCGCAGGCGAGGCAATGGTGGTGAAGGACGTGGCTGAAATTGTGGCTGAACGAATGAAGTAGAGCATGGCCGAATGATTTTCAAAGCGCCGTGTTCAACACGGCGCTTTTAGTTTCCAGCCGGACGGAAATAAGGGCAGACAGGGCTGATATAATTGGAACTCGTTAGTCATCTATCCGGGACAAGAGTTACGAATGAGATATCACATTTGGACTGAAGGTTGTCAGATGAACGTGGCAGATTCGCAGCGGGTGGCTTCGGCGTTGGAACGGTTGGGATACCAGCCAGCGCATGAAGCCCGGCAGGCGGACGTGATTGTTTTGAACACCTGCGTGGTGCGACAGAGCGCCGAAGATAAAGCGGTGGGGCGGTTGTCTTCGTTAAAGCCGCTGAAGACCGCCAACCCGAACCTGACGATTAACCTGATGGGCTGCATGGTGGGGGTCAAGGGCCATGAAGTGCTGGCTGAACGTTTCCCGTTTGTGGATGTGTTTTCGCCGCCATCAGACCCCGGGCCCTTGCTGGCTTACCTGACGCAGGACGAAAGCAAGCAACTGGAATTAACGGCATTGGCGGAGCGATTTGATTTGCAGGATGAGGCTTTACCGCTGCCACTGTATGAACGCGACAGCCTGGTGACAGCACATGTGCCGGTGGTGCTGGGGTGCTCACATGCCTGCACGTTTTGCATTATCCCCTACAAACGCGGGGTGGAGCGCAGCCGGGCGGTGGGAGATATTGTGGCGGAAGTGCGCTCGCTGGTGCGGCAGGGCGTGAAAGAAATTACCCTTTTAGGGCAGATTGTGGACCGCTATGGTAAAGACATCCCGGATGGGCCGAACCTGGCGGCTCTGTTGCGGATATTGCACGATGAAGTGGACGGACTGGAGCGGCTGCGCTTTCTCACCAGCCATCCGAACTGGATGACGGATGAGTTGCTGGAAACCGTGGCGCAGTTGCCGCGCGTGATGCCGCATATTGAGGTGCCAGTGCAGGCGGGGGATGATGAAGTGCTGGAAAACATGAAGCGCGGCTACACCAATGCCCAGTACCGGGAATTGGTGAGGCGTATCCGGCAGATAATCCCGGATGTTTCGATTGCCACGGACATCATCGTTGGTTTTCCGGGTGAGACCGAAGCCCAATTCATGCAGACCTATGAGTTGCTGGAAGATTTGCGGCTGGATGTGGCGCACCTGGCGCGCTATTCCACCCGACCGGGGACGGTGGCCGAGCGCCGGATGGATGATGATGTAACCGAAGATGAAAAGAAGCGCCGTTTCCGGATGCTGGAAGACCAGCAGGAGCGGATTGTGGGCGAAATCAATCAGAAGTTTCTGGGGGAAACGGTGGAGGTACTGTTTGAAGAGCGGGTCAAGGGCCGCTGGCGCGGCCGGACGCCGAACATGAAGCTGGTCTTCGTGGAGAGCGAGCAGGATTTGCGCGGTCGGATTTTGCCGGTGCAGATTACCTGGGCCGGGCCGTGGAGCATGCAGGCGCGGTTATTGCCGCAGCACGCCGATGCGCCGCTGGCGCTGGAGCGCATCTCAATTCAGTAATTGCGGACGACCCTATTTTGCGGGGGTTGTAGCATGTGGCTGCACCCGCCGCAGAGTTTTTCTGCGGGGTGGGCGTGGCGGTTGTGAAATCTTTAGTAGCGCTAGTTGCAATCGCCGGGCAGCCAGTCTGCGAATTTCGTAACGGATCCAATCTTCATAGCGCATCTTGACCTCCAGGGTTCGGCTCATTATAATAGGTCATGTGTTCTATTTGTTGAGCCTGTAAGAAAGTGTCAAGTTTGTAGTAACCAAGGAGTGAGACATGGCGTATCGAAATGACCCCAGCGTGCAGACAATGATCGACAATTTGCCCGAGAAGACGGGCAAAAGCCTTGACCAATGGTTCAAAGTACTTGCTGCCAGTAAGCTGGAAAAGCATGGCGAGATGATGAAGTTGCTGAAGGGTGAACATGGGGTGACGCATGGTTTCGCGAATATGATTTGTCTGATTTATCGCGAAGAGAGCGCCGCCACACCACCGCCGAGTTCGGAAGACCTGGTTGAAATTCAGTATGCCGCGAAACAAGAATTGCGTCCGATTTATGAGAAGTTGCTGGCGGCGGCGCTGAAACTGGGGGCGGATGTGGAAGTGGCGCCCAAGAAAAACTCGGTGAGCCTGCGCCGCAAGAAGCAGTTCGCTCTGATTCAGCCAACGACCAAAACCCGGATTGATCTGGGTATTCAACTCAAGGGGCAGAATCCAACCGGCAAGCTGGAGGGCGGCGACATGTGGAATGGGATGTGTACGCACCGCATTCAGTTGATGACGGTCGCAGATGCAGATGCTGAAGTGTTGGATTGGATGAAAAAGGCTTACGAAGCGGCAGGATAAAGCCTCACGCGATTGAAAGCAGCACCAAGAGCGCCACGTCAATTCGAGTGGCGTTTATTATTTATCCGGAGGGAACAGGTCTTCGGACTGCAAGGTGAGCAGATGGGCGGCAAAGTGGGCAGCGGCCTGGATTGAGCCATGGGCTGCGGGCTGGGCGCTTACAGAATTGCCGCAGTTTGTGGCCCCCGCGCTGGCTGGGGGCTGCTGGCCGAAGGCGATAAAGGCGAGGGTGAGTACTGTGAGGATGAGGAGAATCTTCAGACCGAGTTGCATGGATGTGCCCTCCTGGCTGCTCTCACTATAGCCAGATATCAGGCACGGCAAACCCGCCGAAAGGTGGAGAGGGTATCATCGGCGGGCGGATTTTTGAACCAGCCAGCCGGTAGGAGTTGTCAGACAGGCTAAAGTGCTATCAGGGTGCGGCACCCATGAAGTCCAATGCGTATTGGGCATCAAAAGAATGGATATTTACCCAATAGG